>DASRZP010000085.1 GCA_035686305.1 Thermodesulfovibrionales bacterium
CATCTTCAGGTCTGTAATGATTGCATCGACGTTCGTCCTGTGTATTACTCTTGTCGCGCTTTCGACATCATTGGACCCACGGACGTCATAGCCTTCCTGTGCGAGTATTGAGGATAAGACCTTGATGGCATTCGGTTCGTCATCAACGATAAGGATATCTCCTTTGCTCCTACGGTTCACTGGACACCTCCCGATGCGTGAACAGGAAGAAATAATCTCACGGTTGTTCCTTTCCCCGTCTTGCTGTCTATCTCCACATGACCGTCATAATATTGAAAAATCTCGCGCGTAATGACCAATCCCAGTCCCTTTCCCTTGCGCGCCGGGAGAACTCCTTCCTTGTGCTCGTCCATTCCGGGACCGGTATCCGAGATCTCAACGATGATAAAGTCACCAACGGTGCGTTTTTCAGTCCTCGTTCTTACCGTGAGGTGCCCTCCTGACCGCATCGCTTCTATCGCGTTGTTTATGACGTTCAGAATTGCATGTTCGATCTGGAAGCCATTTACCATGATCTTAGGGACTTCCCCATATTCATAGGAGGTGTTGATATTATAGGCAATTGACTGGAGGGACGTGATCGTCTCCACCTTTTTCAGTAATGCATTGATATCGGTCAGGATGGGCCGCGTATCCGACAATGAAGTACTGAGAAAATTGGAAATGAAGGTATCAAGCCGGGCGATCTCCTCCTGCATCATCTCAGCAAACTCAACGAGGATGCGATCATGGGCATATTTCTCACTGAGGTAAACGACGGCGCCCTTTATGGCGTTCAGGGGACTCCGCACACCGTGTGCAAGGGTTGAGGCGATCTTGCCGATATCAATAAACTGCTGTGACTGCTCGAATTTCTGCGCCAATGCACAGAGTGCGTCGGGAGAGATTGTCACATCTGCTCCGCCGCCACGACCGTTGGAGGCTTTTGCGGGTGTTATGCTGATATCTGCCAATGTCTGACCGGAGAGACAGTTGATGGGATGGTCTTTGATGGTCATCTTCTTGTTCTTTTGCAGCGCTAGCGATACTGCGTCACCGTCTTCGGTAAATATCCTTGGAAAGATGTCATAGTACTTCCTGCCGAGGACGTTAGAAGCATACTTCTTTGCAATACTTTTTATATCTTCACCGAGGGCTGTAATGCATAAGTCCCTATCAACGGAAAAAGTATAGTCATGCCCCTTCCTCAATTCCACAGCCTTCCCCCTCTGAGGAAAACGATGACAACACCACATATGAAGAGCGTATGGTTTTTTCTGTTACAACAAGTCAGATAACGCATAGCTCAAAGATTCACAAGGCAAACAACCAGAGGATACATGCAATGCCTTACCATGTCACCTTCCGTTTTCAGTATAAGCAATATCTTTCTTATGTTCAAGCACAACATTATATAGCTTACCATAGAAAAGAGGCAGAATCACCGCAAAAATTTCCTGTGCCATTCCTTAATATAAATGTAATGTAATGAGTCTCTTCCGGCCAGCGTACATGTCATTTCCAGGGACAACCAGAACATGTCAAGGAACGGACCGGTAGTCGTGGTTCTAACCGGGACAGCTTTCATGATAAATGACGGGCGGATAAATATGAATCGGCAACGGTCCGATTTATTTGTAGGACAATTCTTATTTTTTTATCGGTGATAGTCCTACAAGATCAGTGATGACGCCAAATGGTACAATACTTGCAATTATTCCTGAGGACGGATTTTTTCAAGAAGTCGGTCTGTCGTCGGATTCTCTGATACGTCCAGGAGGTGCATATGTGCGGAATAGTTGGTTATGTCGGTAAAAGAGATGCCGTGCCGGTGCTCATTGACAGTCTGAAGAGACTTGAATACAGGGGATACGACTCTGCAGGTATTGCCTTCAGGAACGGTAAGGGAATCGAGATATGGAAGACAAAGGGGAAGATCAATGACCTTCAGATGATCCTTCCTAACCCGGTCTATGGCGCGAGGATCGGCCTTGGCCACACACGGTGGGCGACCCATGGGGCACCCTCCACGCGCAATGCTCACCCGCACTCAGCAGGAGGGGTCACGGTCGTACACAACGGGATCATCGAGAACTACCGCGAACTCAGGTCAGGCCTCATTGCTGAGGGCTGTGCCTTTTCTTCGGATACGGACACAGAGGTCGTCCCCCATTTGATTTCGAAGAATCTCGGGGCAGGTCTTTCTCTCAAGGATGCGATACAGAGGACCATATCGAGCTTACGGGGCACCTTTGCTTTAGGGATCATCAGTGAGGCTGATCCCGACGCGCTCTTTGCGGTGAGGCAGGGGAGCCCTCTTGTCATAGGCTTTGGTGAGGATGAATTCTTCTTCGCATCCGACATCCCTGCGATCCTTCCCTATTCAAGAAGGGTGATGTTCCTGGAGAACGGACATCTCTGTGTCCTCAGGCCGGGGGGGCTTGAACTTGAGTGCGTCCTTGACAGGAATGAGAAGATATCTGTCGAGGATAGGATCATCGAGATCGACTGGACTTCCTCCATGGCTGAAAAAGAAGGTTACGATCATTTCATGCTGAAAGAGATCTACGAGCAGCCGCGCACCGTGAAGGAGACGTTTACCGAGTGGGTAAAGGACCCGCAGAGACTCCTCGACGCGTCAGGACTGCCCCTTGAGATAACTTTGGGGCTCAGGAGGCTCCAGATCGTTGCCTGTGGAACGTCCTGGCATGCCGCTCTCATCGGGAAACATCTCATAGAGTCCCTCGCCCGTGTCCCTGTCGATATCGATATAGCATCGGAATACCGCTACCGAAAACCAATCGTAGAAAAGGGAACAATCCTTATGTCCATCACCCAATCGGGCGAAACCGCTGACACCCTTGCGGCACAGCGTGAGGCAAAGCATAGGGGTGCAACAACGCTGACGATCTGCAACGTGGTGGGCAGTTCCTCATCGAGGGAGGCTGACTCTGTTCTGTACACGAGGGCAGGTCCGGAAATCGGCGTTGCGTCGACAAAGGCCTTTACGGCACAGATTACGGCGCTCTACCTTCTTGCCGTAGCTCTCGCGATGAGGAAGGGTAAATTGTCTCTCGGAGAGACGAATAACCTCAAGGCCCAGTTCGCCCTGATCCCTAACCTCATTGATGAGGCGCTCAAGAAGGATGGGGAGATAAAGGAGCTTGCCAGGAGTCTTATCTACGCAAAGAGTTTTCTCTATCTCGGGAGAGGCATCAACTATCCCATCGCCCTTGAAGGCGCGCTGAAACTGAAGGAGGTATCATATATCCATGCCGAGGGATATCCTGCCGGCGAGATGAAACACGGTCCCATCGCCCTTATCGACGAGGGAATGCCCGTAGTCGTCGTAGCCCCGAAGGACGACCTTTTTGAGAAGATCCTATCGAACATAGAAGAGGTGAAGGCCAGGGGCGGCAGGGTCATAGCAGTATCCGATGACGCAGAATCTCTCGCTCATAAGGCAGACAATGTGATAGCAGTGCCGGCCACCCATCACACACTCTCTCCCCTGGTCAATATTATACCGCTGCAGTTGCTTGCCTACCATGTTGCTGTGCTGAGGGGGTGTAATGTCGACCAGCCGAGGAATCTTGCCAAGAGTGTGACGGTGGAGTGAATCGTGAACATCACAGCACTGAAGCGGCGGAACATGAGCAAATTTGTCGATCGACAGGGAGTTGATCTATGTGTGGAATAGTCGGATATATCGGTAAGGGAAACGCGTTGCCGATTTTGCTCGATAGTCTCAGGAGGCTCGAATACCGGGGATATGATTCGGCCGGCGTTGCCTGCCGAAACGGGAAGGGGATAGAGATATACAAGACGAGGGGCAAGATAGAGGACCTCCTGAGGATCCTCCCTCAGCCCGTGCCTGATTTTGGGATCGGTCTCGGCCACACAAGGTGGGCAACCCATGGCGAACCTTCAACACAGAACGCCCATCCCCACAGCGCAGACGGGGTGGTCGTGGTGCACAACGGGATCATCGAAAATTACCGGGACCTGAAGTCATACCTCCTCGCAGAAGGCCATGAGTTCTCATCCGATACCGATACCGAGGTCATACCGCAGCTGATTTCACACCATCTTGCAAGAGGTCTCTCTCCCATGGATGCCATCAGGGAAACAACGTCGATGCTGAAGGGGACCTATGCCCTGGGAATCCTCTGTGACACCTATCCCGACACCCTTTTCGCGATAAAATGTGGAAGTCCCCTCGTCGTGGCCCTCGGAGAAGGAGAGTTCTTCTTCGCCTCAGACATTCCGGCACTCCTTCCTTACAGCAGGAAGTTCATTTTCCCCGATGACGGTCAGGTCTGCACGATGACAAAGGGCGGCATCGAACTGAAATCGTTGACTTCCATGAAGACCTTGCCGATCAAGGACTCTATTATTGGCGTCGATTGGACCCCGTCTATGGCCGAGAAGGAAGGCTACGAGCATTTCATGCTGAAGGAGATCTACGAGCAGCCGAAGGCTGTAACTGATACCCTCAGTGAGTGGATCGATGATCCGAGGAGCCTTCTCGAGGAACTTCGCATCAGCGATACGGCAAAGAATCTCAGGAGGCTCCATATCGTGGGATGCGGCAGCTCATACCACGCGGGGCTCGTCGGAAGGTATATCATAGAAAAATTTGTACGCCTGCCCGTCAACGTGGATATAGCCTCGGAATACCGGTATATGGGACCTATCATCACGAAGGGCACCCTCTTTGTAACGATTACTCAGTCAGGAGAGACCGCGGACACCCTCGCGGCGCAGCGTGAGGCGAGAGAGAAAGGGGCCCTTGCCTTTGCGATCTGCAATGTCACCGGCAGCACGGCGACGAGAGAGGCTGATTCCGTCCTTTACACGAGGGCGGGACCCGAGATCGGTGTCGCCTCAACAAAGGCGTTTACCGCGCAGATGGCTGCGCTTTGCCTCCTCGGCATTGCCCTCGGGATGAAAAAAGGGAAGTTAAGCGCTCTCGAAATACAGACCCTGAAGTCTCTGCTGATGGATCTCCCGTGCCTCATTAAAAAGGCCCTCAAGACCGATAGAGACCTCAGGGAGATCGCAAAGACTCTCACAGATGCCAAAGGATTCCTTTACCTTGGGAGAGGTCTGAACTACCCTGTCGCCCTTGAAGGGGCACTGAAGATGAAGGAGATATCCTATACACATGCAGGCGGATATCCGGCAGGCGAGATCAAACACGGCCCCCTTGCCCTTGTGGAAAAGGGGGTGCCCGTTGTTTTTCTCGCGCCGATGGACAGCCTTCTTGAGAAAGTCCTCTCCAATATAGAGGAGGTGAGGGCGCGAGGGGGCAGGGTGATTGCGATAACCGACGCGCCCGCTGCGCTGAGGGAGAAGGTCGACGAACTGATTGTTGTGCCCTCAACGCATCCCGCCTTCCAGCCTTTTGTGACCGTGGTACCGCTCCAACTCCTTGCGTACCACGTTGCTGTTCTGAAAGGCTGCAACGTTGACCAGCCAAGGAATCTGGCAAAGAGCGTGACTGTGGAATGAACACAGTATCTCTCTTTCCCAAAGCCCTGTCGTCAATTGAAGGCGCACATGAAATTACCGTATACTAAAGCGGACGTCGTGACTGATAAAGACAGAGACATAGAGCACCTGACACAGGAAGTCCTTGAATTGCGGCAAAAGGTCGCTGCCTTTCAGTCCTCGGAAGAACGACACCGTTTGACGGAGGATGCCCTTCGTGAGCGTGAAGAACTCTACAGGAGTATTGTCGAAAACAGCAATGATGTGATCATGCTCACCCTGCCTGACGGACGCATCTCCTATTTGAGCCCTGCATGCAACAAGGTCCTGGGATATAGGCCGGAAGAGCTCATCGGGCGAAAGCCACGGATGATTCATCGTGAGGACCAGGAGAAAGCGAGGGAGGTTCACGATAAGGCAGTGAAGGGCGAGAGCGGCTCACCCATGGAATACCGCATCGTCACGAGGGCAGGCGGCACAAAGTGGGTCTCCCATGCATGGTCTCCGATTTTCAGGGACGGTGTGATTCAGATGGTGGTCAGCGTCGTCAGGGACATCACAGAGCAAAAGGAGAGGGAGACTGAAGTCTTCAAGGCGGAGAAGTACGAATCGATGAGGACCCTTATCGAGGGGTTGGTGAATGAGTTCAACAACCTCCTGAACTTCGTCGTCGGAAACATCTATCTTGTGAAGAAGAAGATGGGCCCCGAGAGCGAGATGGTCAAGCATCTCGCAGAGGCCGAGCACGCGTCATACCTCGCAAAGGATACGTTGAAGCAGCTGCTCTCAAGCGCGACGCCGGGGGAACGGTTGAGGAGGAAGGTTGATGTTGCGAGGGTCATCGAGAATTCGGTCAGTCTGGCCTTGATGGATTCACCCATGGAATTCGGGCTGTCCCTTGCCGATGATCTTTGGCCTGTTCTTGCCAATGAAGAACAGATCGGACAGGTCATTCGCCATGTCGTCTGCAACGCCCGGGAGTCTATGTCGGACAGGGGAACAATCAAGATATCCGCCAAAAATATCCCCCACGGCCATGAACATAATCCCCCTTTGAACGGAGACCACATACGGATATCCATCGAAGATCAGGGTGCTGGAATTTCTCAGGAGAATCTCCCGAAGATCTTTGATCCCTACTTTACGACCAAGGAGATGAGAGGCCCGAAAGCAACGGGGCTTGGCCTTACAACCTGTTATGCGCTCATCAGGAGTCATGACGGCTTTATCTCCGTAGATTCTCTTATCGGACGAGGAACGACGGTCCATATCTTCCTGCCTGCCCTCTGCGGTGAGGAGTCAGCAGGAAAGGAGGGTCTGGATAGCCCCCGCGCAAGGAAGGGGAAGGTCCTCGTCATGGATGACGAAGAGGTGGACAGAACCGTTGCCGGGGCGATTCTTGATCATCTGTCCTATGACGTTGAATATGCGAGAAAGGGAGAGGAGGCGATTGCTCTTTACCGCAAGGCCAGAGAATCGGGATCTCCCTTTGATCTCGTGCTCATGGACCTCATCATATTCGAAGGCCTTGGAGGCGAAGAAACGATGAAGAGACTCCTCGAAATCGATCCGGAGGTCAAGGTGATCATCTCGAGCGGGTATTTTCATGAGTACACTATGGCAGACTTCAATGACTTGGGATTCAGCGCAGTGCTTCCCAAGCCTTACCGGATCGAAGAGCTGAGCAGCCTGCTGACGAAGATGCTGGGGGAATGATCTTCTTGCCCGACCCTTCACCCCGACATCCGGGGGATTCTCGAAGGGCCACAGACCATATCACTCAAAGATGACGTAGCGACTGACCTTTGTGAATTGTCTTCCCTTCAGACCAGCATCCTCAAGGGTTCTGATCTTTCGCTCAAGCCGTATCGTGAGAATCCTGCGGACCGTTTCCGGCCCGAGTCCGGGAACCCTGAGCAGGGTGTCTCTGTCTGATGTGTTCAGCCTGACAGGGTAGTAATCAGGATGGCTTTCGGCCCAAACCTCCTTCGGGTCTTTGTCCAACCTCAGGTTGCCGCTCCTGTCAAAGAGGATATCTTCCCTCCTGAAGCCGTATCGGCGGCTGAGAAAATCAACCTGATAGAGACGGTGCTCCCGGAGGAATGAATCATCTCCATGCATGATTCCCCGCCTTTCACCGGGGATACCAGGATCGCCGAGACCTTTCTGATAGGCTGAAAAATAGATCCTCTTTATATTCATTCGGCCGTAAAGATTGAAGAGGGAATCAATGATCTCAGCATCCGTTTCGTCTGAGGCGCCGACAATGAATTGCGTCGTGCATTTGACTTTGCAAAACCTCATTCCCTTCTCCGTGAGCCTGCCCATCAGTGCCAGGGGACGGAGGATGTCTCTCTCGTAATCTTTCTTGTTTGAAAGTCTCTCGAAGTGTCTTTTCCCCGGCGTTTCGATATTGAGGGAGACTGTGGTCGCCAGCGACAGGGAATCTTCGATCGCTGCGTCCGATGCCCCCGGGATAATCTTCAGATGGATGTACCCCCTGAAATGATGCCGGTACCTAAGGAGGCGGGCCACGGCGTTGATCTTGTCCATGGTATAGTCGGCATCCCTGATGACGGCGGAGCTCAGGAAGAGGCCGAAGACCTTTCTCCTTTGCCGATATTCCATGAACAGCCGTGCAACTTCTTCGGGTTGCAGCGTGCAGCGCCTGACGTCAGTTTCGGAACGGAGCGGGCAGTACTTGCAGTCGTTGGCGCATGCATTCGAAAGGAGGGTCTTTAAGAGGACGGAGGAGCGGCCATCGGGCAGGGTGACGGGATAGAGCCATTTGCCGTCAGGTCCCCTTCTCCGGCGTTCATCGCTGACCGTACCGCATGCACAGGCGAGATCATACCGGGAATCTTCAGACAGCACTTTCAGTTTGTCGATCGTATCCATCGCGACCCTTCCGCAATGATAGCACAGAGTGGCTTCGGTGTGGAATGCGAAGGAAAGGATTGTGCCTACCCGGCCGCTTTGTTCCTGCCCGACCCTCCTGATGAAAGAGCAGGTCCTTCAACGCTTCGTCAATTACGAGCTCCCGAGAATACTATTGCATTCACAGCTGCTGTCAAATCTGAAGAAGAGCTCCTTTGCAACAAAACGGTAGAGTTCTCCGTTCGTCTCGACGAGGGAGGCATCTTTTATGATATCCACGCTCTCCTGTCCGTAATTCGTGTATTGGATCCATTCTTCCTCGGTGAGATAGATACGCTCCGTCACCCCGTGTATGATGTCGTACACGCAATCCATGTCTATGGTACCGATTACAGCCTTGTAAAAGGCGATTGCAGGAAGGGTGAAGGATTTACACTTCGCGCACTGGAAGTCGATCTTCTTGAGTATCCCTTCCAGGATACCAAGCTCATTCGCCGCCCGGACGAACTCGAGATACTCCTTCAGATTGAGAAGCAATCGATTGCGCTCTTCGTCGAGATGTGTCTCTTCTTCAGTCAATTCGACGATGAAGAACTCCATATCTCCTTCCTCAAGGATTCTATGAAGAGAAGGATACCATCACCCTGAGGCTTATAGTACATAAGTCGTCAAACCTTATAGAATGGCTTAAATAGCCTGCCAGCGTCATTGCTCTTTTTCAAATGGATCAAGCAAAATCTTCACTTCAAGAATTTCTGAGATAGAATCTAATCTGATCTGTTATCACGGTCGGGGGGCATATAGCCTTTCAAAAAATACAGAGGGCGTAACTTAGTTTCAACAAATATTCTCCCGAGATACTCACCCATAATTCCAACGGCCATAAGCTGGATACCACCAAGAAGTAAGATAACTACCATCAAAGAGGGATAACCATGGACAGGCTCACCAAATGCAAGAGTCTTGTAAATGATTATTCCGGCGTAAAGAAAGGCTATCAGGGCGGTTAGTAAGCCTAAATACATTGCCATCTTGAGTGGCGCGGTAGTGAAAGACGTGATACCTTCCAAAGCAAAGTTCCAGAGACGCCAATAATTCCACTTAGTCTTACCGGCGAGGCGGGGATTTCGATGATAATGTACTGCTTTTTGAGGATAACCTATCCATGTGAACAGCCCCTTTGTGAATCGATGTTGTTCGCGCAATTTTTTCAGTGAATCGACAGCTCTTCGGCTCAGTAAACGAAAATCGCCTGTATCTTCAGGTATAGGGATGCGGCTCAGTCGATTGATCAGGCGATAAAAAAAATGTGCCGTAATCTTTTTTACCCAGCCTTCGCCCTTCCGCGAAAGTCGTACAGCGTACACTCCGTCATAACCATCCTGCCAATGCTGAACCAACTCTGGAATGAGCTCGGGAGGATCTTGTAAGTCTGCATCTATTATAATGACAGCATCACCTTGAACATGATCAAGTCCTGCTGCCATTGCGATCTCCTTACCAAAATTCCTGCTCAAATCAACAATTCCGATGCTATGGTCATTCATTCTCAATGAGCGAATTACTTCCAGAGTTCGATCGGTGCTGCCATCATTCACATAGATGACTTCAGTCTGCATTGGTAAGTTGGCTAATATGACGGACAGACGCTGATGGAAAGTCTTCAGTACGCTCTCTTCGTTATATGCGGGTACAATCACGGAAAGTAGATGACTGGACTTCATATCCTTAAGCAAACTCCTATCGAGTTTCTTCATTCACCCCATCGTAGGCTATGGTACGTTATCTGATCATAAATCGCGTGGATCCATGATTCGTTCGTTTGGTTTTAATTGCTTGATTCAACATCATAATACTAATTTGAAGGCTTATAGTACATCAGCTCGCAGGCATAGGGTGAGAAGGCGTCAACGAGGCCCTGCATCTCTTTGTCGTTTATTGCCCTGAAGGTCTCTGCAAAGCCCACATTCTCCTCAAGCTGTTCTATGGTATCGCATCCGACGACGGCAGTCGAAACCGGATGGGAGAGAGCAAAGCGGAAAAAGGGCTCCATGGTTCTGTACCAGGGCAACCTTGAAGCAAGCCCGCGCAGATAGACCTTCATGCCTACGATTCCCATGTCGCGCTCCGTTGCAAGGGGGATGACGCCATCGATGAAGCTCTTGTACTTAGGTTCAGCGGGGTTCACCGGGATGAGGACCGTATCGAAGTCATAATCCTGGATGCAGCGTCTCACGAGGGAAGGGTCATGGTGGCCTGTTACGCCGATGAATCTTGCGAGGCCCTTTTCTTTGGCCTCAACGAATGCCTCGAGTGCTCCCTTCGGGCCAAAGATCTCTTCCCGTTCGTCTTCCGTTCTCACATCGTGGATCTGCCAAAGGTCGAGATAGTCGGTCCTCATGTTCTTCAAGGTCTCCTGTAACTGTGCCAGTGCTCCGTCCCTGTCCCTGGCATGGGACTTACTCGCGAGAAATATCTCTTTTCTCCGTTCCCTTAACGACCTTCCGTAATATCCTTCGCTTCCTGAATAGGCCCGGGCTGATTCACAGTAGGTTATGCCGGAGTCAAGGGCTCTGTTGATGAGACGGTATGCCCTTTCCTCGTATCCGAAGGTCCGCAGTATGCCTTCTCCTCCAAGGCCGAGGATGGTTACCTCGCATCCTGTCCTGCCGAGTCTCCTCTTCGGGATAGCCATAAAGAGATTATAGCAGAGAATATCATCTTCCATGCTGCTGCTTCCTGCAGCCCTTCCTCACACTGTTTTTTCATCGAGTTGCATAACGTCATGAATCATGATACTATTTTAAAATAAACTGTGAGACAATATTATTTTTTTTGGGAGGAGGTAGAACATGCGTAAAGACAAGGATGTCCGTGATGAGGTTGCGAGGGTCGCCTATGAGCTCTATGAGAAAAGGGGGAGGGCTCACGGGTATGAGCTGACTGACTGGCTTGAGGCCGAGAGGATCGTTATGGAGCGATACGCCAATGAAATAGAAAAAGAGGCTGAGGTCGTAAAAGCGGTCAGGAAGAAGAAATCGGAAGGGGCAGAGCCGAAAACAGCAAAGCCGAAAGCCAAGAAGACGCCGCCGAAAAAGACTGAGGCAAAAGCTCCAAAAGCAGGAAGGGCCACGACAAAAAAGAAGGCTGAATGAAGGAGGCGATGGTCTATGAAAAGATTGACGGGGACAAGGTAACATGCTTTCTCTGTAACCATCGCTGCATCATACATCCGGGCAAGAGAGGCATCTGCGCAGTACGGGAAAACAGGAACGGTACCTTGTACACCCTCGTTTACGGAAAGGTCATCGCCCGGCATATCGACCCGATAGAGAAAAAACCGCTTTTTCACTTCTATCCCGGCTCACGGTCCTATTCAATAGCCACAGTCGGATGTAACTTCAGGTGCCTCCACTGCCAGAACTATGAAATATCCCAATACCCGAGGGAGTATCCGGACATACCGGGAGAGGAGATGAGTCCGCAGGAGGTTGTCAGGGAGGCGGAGATATCGGGCTGCAAGAGTATTTCATACACCTATACCGAACCGACGATCTTCTTTGAGTTCGCCTATGACTGTGCGAGACTCGCCAGCGAAAAAGGGATCAAGAATGTCTTTGTGAGCAACGGTTATACAAGCCCTGAGGCGACGAGACTCATTGCGCCCTATCTTGACGGGAACAATATCGACGTGAAAGGCGATGAGACATTTTATAAAAAGGTTGTGGGCGGAAGACTCCAACCCGTGCTTGACACCATTAAACTCATGAAGGAGTTGGGGGTGTGGGTTGAGGTCACGACGCTCATCATCCCGGGCCACAATGATTCGGAAGGGTTTTTCGAGTGGATTGCTGAATTCATCCGATCAATCGATAGAGCGATGCCATGGCATGTGACCCAGTTCTATCCTACCTACAAGTTGCAGGATCAACCCCGGACCCCTGTCAAGACGCTCAGGAGGGCGAGGGAGATCGGACTCAAAGCAGGTCTCAAATACGTGTACGAGGGAAATGTCCCCGGTGAGGGCGGAGAGAACACCTATTGCCCTTCGTGCGGAGCACTGCTTATCGAGAGAATGGGTTTTGCGCTTACGACGATTAAAATGAAAGATGCTGCATGTGTACGATGCGGGACCAGGATTGATGGTGTCGGGATGCCGTGAGGGTCTCGGGTATGCATCCTATGGTGAGAACTGACGAGCCTGAGGCCCTCAGGAAACCCTTGGAAAGTGCGTATTGACAGACAGGACGTTTTCAGGTTTAATGATAGCAGGTGGCCATGAATCCCCTCTCTGAAATACATAACGATCTCCGTTCTCTTCCCTGTCTTTCAGGCTTCGGCAAGGACGAGCTCTCTGTGATTGGAGAGATGACCAGGGTCAGGGAGGTCGTTAGGAACGAAGTCATATTCGAAGAATCTGAGCCATCGAAGTCCTTTTTTATCGTGAAAAGGGGAACCGTGAAATTGTACAAGACTTCCCAGGAGGGCAGGGAGCTTATCATAAAGATTATGGGGCCGGGAGAGTACTTCTGCTGTGCCCCTCTCTGCGCGGGGGGAAGCTACATGGTCGGGGCGATTGCCCTTGATGATTCGTCGCTGATCGTTATCCCTTCAGAGACGTTCAAGGAGGTCCTGAGGAGTGCGGTGAGCGAGACCGGTTGGAAGATCATTTCAGGTCTCTGCAACAAGATTCATTATCTGTCCGGTCTTCTCGAAGACCTCGCCTTCAAGGATGTTGAAAAGCGGGTCATTACGACACTCATGACGCTGGCGGGAGAGGTCTCGCCGAAGGAGAGTTTCATCTCGCTTCAGCTTTCTCACCAGGATGTTGCGTCAATGACGGGAACGGTGAGAGAGGTGGTCTCGAGAACTATGTCAAAGCTGAAGAAGGCGGGTGTCATCACCCATTCCAGCGTCAAGGGGTTTACGATCGACAGAGGGAGACTGAGCAAGCTGATGGATAAACAGTCTTCGGTTTCCTCTCTCCGTCTGTAATGGTTGGAGTGGCGTAGGGGCGAAATGACCGCGAAAGAGACGAGAGGGGGATTCCGCCTCTTCTTGAGGGCCTTGTTTGACGTCATGTTTAAGGGGAACAAGGCCTTTTATGTCTGGATGGCGTTCCTTACGCTCTGCGTTTTCGCAGGACTCGGGGCTTACGTCTCTCAAATGAAGGCCGGACTCATCGTGACCAGGATGAGAGATCAGGTCTCCTGGGGCTTCTATGTCGCCAACTTTACCTTTATGGTCGGAGTCGCTGCTGCAGCGGTTCTCCTGATAATTCCCGCCTATCTCTACAGCTTTAAACCGATCAAGAAGATCGTGATTCTCGGGGAACTCCTTGCCGTATCCGCGGTCTTTTCCGCTCTCCTCTTCATCTTTGTGGACTTTGGGAGAGCCGAACGGTTCTGGCATGCGATCCCTTTCATCGGGACCCCGAATTTCCCGGGTTCCATACTCGCCTGGGATATGGTGGTCCTTAATGGCTATCTGATCCTTAACCTCTCTGTTGCCCTCTATGTCGGTTATCACACCTATTTGGGGAGGGACCCTGACAAACGGGTAGTCCTGCCCCTTGTCCTTCTGTCCATCCCCTGGGCGATAGGGATCCACACCGTCACTGCCTTTGTCTATAACGGCCTTGCAGCAAGGCCTTTCTGGAACGCCTCGATCCTAGCACCGAGGTTCCTTGCCTCGGCCTTCTGTTCTGGACCTGCGCTGATGATCATCATCTTCCAGATATTGAGGAAGGTGACGGACTTTAAGATCGACGATAAGGCTATTATGAGGATATCGGAGATCATAGCCTTTGCGATGGCGATCAATATCTTCCTCCTGTTCGCCGAAGTGTACAAGGAATACTATTCCAATACAGTCCACACATCCCAGATAAGGTATCTCTTCCTAGGACTCCACGGCCACGCCGAGCTTGTCCCATGGATCTGGTCGGCCATGTTCTTTAACGGTATCGGCTTTCTCCTCTTCCTTATCCCGCAGACCAGGAAGCGCCTTTTGACCCTTAACATCGGGTGCGGCCTCATCTTCATCGGGATCTGGATAGAAAAGGGAATGGGCCTTGTCCTGCCGGGTTTCATCCCCGACACTCTTGGCGAGGTCTATGAGTACTTGCCGAATCTGACGGAAGCCAGGATCGCAGGAGGCATATGGGCATTGGGTGCAATCATGTATACCCTGTCCGTCAGGACAGCGGTGGCGATCGAAACGGGGAGACTCCGTCACCCCGCAGCGCCTGCGATTGTGCACGAGGAAGAGGGCAAGCTTGCCAGAGATGTCATGAGCAGAAAGGTGATTTCCGTCAAGCAAGAGACGCCGATAGAGGAGATCGGCAGGCTTCTCGTTCTCCACCGCATCAGCGGTGTGCCTGTGGTAGACAATGCTAGCAGGGTTATCGGCGTGGTTTCTGAATCCGACATCATCTTCAGGGAGATCGATCA
>DASRZP010000086.1 GCA_035686305.1 Thermodesulfovibrionales bacterium
CGTGCTCTCTCCTTCTTGACTGATCCTTCTTCCAATGGCCGATCCACGCCGTTAACAGTCATCTCATTACACATTCTATCAGGCTCGACGAAAAGAGATTATGAGGGAAATCATACTCCGACATCCTTTGCGGTCAAGGACGTTCTCAAGGGGCAATCCGAAAACCCCCAAGGGCTTTGCTATACTATCCCTATGAAGGTAAAGATAAAGCTCTTCGCAACGTTGCGGAACTATGGTCCAGAGGAACAGCTTGCAGAACTTCCGGAAAATGCGACGCTCCTCGATGCCATAAAGCTCTTGAAACTGCCTGAGACAATCCCCCTCCTCAGGATCGTCAACGGCGAACACCGCCAACTCACGTACCTCCTGACAGAGGGTGATGAGATAGCCCTCTTTCCCCCCATTGCCGGCGGCCGCCGAGAGAGCTCGTTTATCGATCTCCTCTGAGAACATCGACCGAGAGAACGACCCGCTCATGGTGGGCCAGCCACGTGATATCCCCGAACGAATTGCTCCCGGCGGGTTTGCCCTCGAAAAAGATCTCTTTGCATCCCTGCCAGAAATCTGAAGACCGTCCCTCCAGAAAGTCCCTCAATTCAGAGAACGATACAACGACGCCCCTCCTCAGGAAAGCCGATCCCAAATCCTTCATCAAAAGGTTAAAAAGCTTCACCCGGATATAGCCCTTTCCCGAACCACCTTGACTGCCCGTTTCCCTGTAGGTAATCGTACTTCGGAAAGACGAATATACCCCCCCTCTCCTGAGTGTCGCTCCGACAAGCCCCGGCACTGCTGCGGAAAGGGCCAGGCATGATCCGTCCTTAATGATTGCAGAATCCAGGTCATCAACGGGTCTTCCGTCAAGAAAAACTGACTGTATCCTTTCTACCGACTGTGAGCTTAACCCGATCTCTTCCTGAAGAAAACTCCTGATACTCGATCCTGCGCGGGCACTGACCATGACCCCACGCTGCAATAACAGGAAGAAGTGCGAGATATGGCTCTCGTCTATGACAAAGGAAAGGCGCGGATAGGCATCACCTCGAATATCCGATCCACAGACGCAGCTCATCTCAGAGGATACTCCTTTTCCACCCGACAACGCCTATGGAGAGTCCGTCAGCAGGCAAGAGAAAGGGGAGACCCAAGGAGTCTCCCCTTATGAATAAGGCACCGTCGGTTTCGGTCACCAATTGAAGACCTTATCCAGATCTTCGTCTTTCACACCGAAGGTAACACCGTGAGGTGAAAACTTCTCCGTCTTAAAGTAGCTGGGAAGCCTGTCCTGCTGGGCAGTAAAACCTGCCCTGGCATTGAAGTCACGCTCAAAGGTGAGCACTTTCTTTCCGAGCTCCGTTACGCCATCTGCCGTCAGATTCAGGCCGTAAAAGGAGTTCAGCAGATCAAGGAGCGCCTGGAAGGTATCGGGCTGATCAAGGATCGCAAACGCTATGAAGAGGCACATCCCCGTGGAGTCAATGGCTGCAGTGGCGATCTGGAGGTTCCTCGAAAGCTCGATCTGTCCTTCAGGTTTTAGCGCGTTCACATCTCCCCCGACCTTCAAGACATTCTGCGCGACAGCATATCCCGCGGTGTGGTCGGCTCCCATGGGGCTCGTTGCGTACGTAACGCCAATGCCTTGTACCGCACGGGGGTCATAGGCAGGCATGGCCTGACCTTTCACAACAGGAGCCCTCTCCACACCAAAGGCCTTTGCCGTCAACGCGGCGCCATTACCGAGGATCCTCCCCAGATGGCTCCCCTTTCCGACCTCCTTTACCAGATTAATAGCCGCTTGAGCGTCTCCGAATTTCGCCAGTCCTGCTTCCATGGCAACAGCGATGGTGGCTCCCATTTCGATGGTATCGAGGCCGTAGTTATCATCGAGGAAGTCAAGCATGGCAATAGCGTCAAGATCATCAATGCCGCAGTTTCCGCCGTGGGCCCAGACGGTCTCATACTCAGGCTGTTTTGTCAGGTAGTGACCGTCCTTATCATGGTAAACGCCTGAACACTGGATAACGCATCCACGGTGACAACCGTGGGTAGGCAACCCTCCCCGCTTAGCCTCGACTTCAGCCTGTGTCTCTCCGCTGATCTTCCCTGCTCCATCAAACCGGCCCTGTTTGAAGTTATAGGTCGGATATCCTCCGACTTCATTCAGGATGTTCGTCAGAACATTCGTGCCGTAAGCAGGCAGTCCCTGACCGGTTACCGGATGCCTCCTGAGGCCTTCAACAAATCTCTTATTCGCCTCCTTGAACTTTTCCGGGTCTTTCGGCGGCCTCATCTTCATTCCGGTGTCATCGAGGACAATGACTTTCACCCCTTTGGAGCCCATGACAGCGCCGACCCCTCCCCGACCTGCATGGCGTGTCGGCCTCATCTCCATGTCCGTGCACGCTATGGACGCAGCGCTCATCTTCATCTCGCCGGCAGGGCCGATGGATATGCACGCAATCTTATCACCGTGAGCAGCCTTCATCTTCTCCACAAGGTCATAGTTGGGAAGCATTCTGAGGCTATTGTCGGGAGTTATCGTCACTCCGTCCTTATTTATGAATACCTTGTAAAGGGTGTCGTCCTTCGGCTTCCCCTCAAGGACTATCGCTGCGTATCCAAGCCTGGCAAGGACCTGGGCGGCCTGTCCTCCGGAATTTGCCTCCTTGATCCCCCCAGTAAGGGGGCTCTTGCAACCAATGGATATACGCCCTGACATAGAGGCTATTGTTCCGCTCAGCATGCCCGGAGCGATAACCAGTTTGTTCTCCGCGCCCAACGGGTGACACAGAGGCGGCACCTCCTTAGAAACGATTGCAGAGGTCATGGCCCTGCCGCCGAAACCGGCATAATCTCCAAGAGCTGCTTCTGTTGCTCTGGGGCCACCCTCTGCGCCCATGTCAATTCTGAGGATCTTATCCATAGCTACCTCCATTTATCAATTTATTACAGGTGATAGTCAAAATATAGATCAATGGAACATATTTGTCAAATGAAAAACTTCTCCAGAGGGCTTGCTCATTGTACCGACCATGTCACATTGTTCGCTGAATGGTGAGGAAACGCATTTATTTCAAGTCCTGAGAGACAGGGTCATCTCAGGGTTCTCGGCGGGAATGTCCCGGTGCGGGATATTGGGCGGGCATAAGTCTTGCTTATAGAATGATAATTTACTTGTTTGACTGCCAACATCATGTTACTATGTAGTCGGTCGTTACCGGAATGAGACAGGGAGAGAAATCGGTGACAGATGAAAGGAGGATCATGGTGCACATGAGACGATACTACATAGGGTTCCTGACTCCCCGTGCATAAGGACAAAGAATTCTTCCACGCCCTCATCGAGAACTCCTTGGATGTCATAACAATTCTCAGCACTGATGGCACAATTCTCTATGAGAGCCCATCGGTTTATCGTTTACTGGGCTATAGCCTGGATGAGCTCCTGGGGAGGAATGCCTTTGACATGATACATCCCGATGATGGAGCAAGGGCAAGGGACGCCTTGTCAGAGATCGTCGAGAACCGTAATTCCGTTCTCTCCGCAGAGTTCCGCTTCAGGCACAGAAACGGGTCATGGAGGGTGATCGAGGCCACAGGCAGCAATCAACTTGACAACCCTTTCATTGCCGGCATTGTCGTAAATTCCCGGGATGTCACGGAGCGCAAGAAAGCCGAAGAATTATTGCGTGAGGCCAATAAACGGGCCGAAGACGAAAGGGCAAAGTCAGAGGCCATAATCATGGCCATAGGTGACGGAATCAGCATTCAGGACAAGACCTTCAAGGTGTTGTATCAAAATCAGGCCCACAGAGATATCGTGGGAGGAGACAAGTCAGGCAAATTTTGCTACGTGGCATATACTCGGAGAGACGACATCTGCGAAGACTGCCCTTTGGTCGCGGCTCTCCGGGATGGAAAGACCCATACAGCAGAAAAGAGCGTGCTCCGAGATGACGGGGTCATACATCTCGAAATCAAGGGGGCGCCTCTCAGGGATTCAACGGGAACCATCGTAGCAGGCATCGAAGCGGTCAGAGACATTACCCGGCGGAAGGAGATGGAAGAGAAGCTGCGGGAAAGTGAGGAGCGCTTTCGCAGGATCTTTGAAGACTGCCCCCTCGGCATCATTATTGCCGATCTGAACCACAGGGTTCTCAGAGCAAACAGGGAAATCTGCAAGATGATGGGATATACCGAAGAAGAGCTTATCGGACACAGTATCGAAGACATCACCTATTCTGAAGACGTAGAAAAGAGTGCGAAACTCACGAAAAAGGAACAGAAGGGGAAGATCCCCCTTTTCCAGGTGGAAAAGCGTTACGTCAAGAAGAACGGAGAGATACTCTGGATCAATTTTACGGCTACCACGATCCGCGACCCGGAGGGAAAGGTACTCTATTCCGTAGGCATGATTGAGGATATCAGTGAACGGAAGATTACCGAAGAGGAAAAGGAAGATCTCATCTCTCAGCTTAAAGATGCCCTCGCCAACATTAAGACCTTGAAGGGCTTAATCCCGATCTGTGCGTGGTGCAAGAGGATACGTGATGATAAAGGATACTGGACGAGAGTCGAAACCTATATCCGCCAACATTCCGACGCTTCCTTCACCCATGG
>DASRZP010000087.1 GCA_035686305.1 Thermodesulfovibrionales bacterium
TAAGAAGAATATTGTTAAGATCGCTGTCATGGATACCGGCATCGGCTTTAAGAAATCACTGTCGGAGAGATTCTTGCTAAAAGGCGATTATGAGGCCATCGATAGGGCCCTTCTTCAGGGGGCATCGCGGTACGCGGATGAGGGGAGGGGACATGGGCTTGCCGCAGTGAGGCGGTTTGTTCATGATTGGAACGGAAAACTTTCGATTCGTTCAGGGACAGCAAAGCTCTCGATAATACCGGAATGGGGATGGGGCAAAAGGAAAGAGGTCAAACTTGCTTATTTCCCGGGAGCACAGATTAATATCATGCTGCCCGAGGTGTAGACGTTCTCTTTGCTCTTTCATTGTTGTAGCCTACTCATCTCGTCTTTCGAAAAAATCCCTCTTGACATCTGCTCCGAATTATGGTTCAATTGAATCAGTTGAAATGGCTTCGAAGTCCCCCCTCCAAGAAAGGAAGGGCTTGATGAGGAGTTTATATTACGAAAGACTACTGGGATAAAGAAGCATTGAAAGCTCATTTCAGGGACAGGATCGCGAAGTTCGAGCGGTACTCAAAAGACCCGGAACAGTTCCACAAAATCTTTGAGGAGCTCGGATTTGCCTATGTGGACGATGGCTGTGACGGGTTCTGTCCTGAATGTGAGCAGATGTTGAAGTGTAAGGTCTATGAACAGATAAAGGATGAATGGGAGTGGATTTATCAGTGACGCTGGTTGATTTCGACAAAGCTGTTACCTTAACGAGACGATCATAAAGGAGTGTTATGCTGACGGCTAAGAAGGACAAGAGGTATCGCATTACTCCGAATCCCAGACTTACCAGGCTAAAGGTACTTGATGCAACCCCGCAATTCATACGCTGCTATGTGGCGGGCCAAATGGCAGCTGCGCGGCGTGACCCACACATGCGAGAGGTATTAGGAATTTGTGATGGTGATATACCTGAAGATTCTTTTGTAAAGGCGTTCGGTAGGCATCTTCAAAAAAATTTGTCGGAAGAAGATTTAAATTGGTTAAAGGACCATTCCTCTTCACTGCCAGGAAAATGTGCGCCTGAAAAGTGGCTTCAAAACCTTTTAGTAAAACACGATTTCTTAAGAAAGATTGCGGAGTTATTATCTGCCGATGAAGAAGATGTTTTGCCAATTTTTAATGCTGTTGCGCAATTAGACCATCATGATATTTTGTTTGAATTATCGTCGCGCTTGGGTCGGTCAGTTGAGGAACTTAAGAATATTGTTAGCCTAGCCATAAGTCAAACATTTCCGAAAGAATTCGAAATGATTGTGGCGGCAGTTGAGAAGCTATTGACACAAGGGAAAGGGACGGCATCAACAAGATAGAACAAGAGGTAACTATACTTAATTACAGGAAACGATTAACTAATGAAAAACTGCAAATACAACATACCGTTACAGGAAAACTTGGAATTTGAAGCAGTCGATAAGGCTATGGGATCAATCGAAACAAGCGCGCTAACACTTTCGGAAGAAGCTGTTTCAGCTTCAGTTAACCGTTACAAGCAGAACGGCGCTGCTAAGAAAGTTCTTGGCGCTGTTTATACACCTCCACGGGTCGCATCTGCGCTGGTCCGATGGGCTATTCGTTCGCATCATGATAAAGTCCTCGACCCTTCCTGCGGGGACGGCGTTTTCCTGAAGGCCGCCAAGGAACATATGATAGCCATTGGAAATAAGAAGCCTTTTTGTATGGGCGTAGATATTGACCCCAAAGCTGCTGCTGAATCCAGTGCAATCTGCGCTGATTTTTTTGAATGGGCGCTGGATGCCCCGAGATTTGACGCCATTGTCGGAAATCCACCTTTTATTCGCTCTCATCTTTTCCCGGAGCCCAGCAGAAAGGTAGCGTTTCATCAGATGGGAAAAATGGGATTGCATCCATCCCGGCTTATGAGCACATGGGTCCCATTTGTGGCGATAAGCTCCAAACTTCTGACGGAAAATGGAAGGATGGCATTTGTTATCCCCGAAGAACTGCTCCACGTGAGCTATGCGGAAGAGCTGCGGCGATTACTCCTCAAGTTTTTCAGAAGGGTCATAATTTGTGTTCCTAACGGCAGTATTTTTTCAACCGTCCAACAATCCGTTGTGCTTCTCCTTTGTGAGAATGAAACTTCGGGTCCGGCAGGCTTGCTGACCATATCCTTTTCTCAGCTTGAAAAAGGGCCTCCCTACGACACAGACTCGGCGCCAGAATGGGACTGGACGCCGAAATGGACTCACGTTTTTCTTTCGGCGGACGAGCGAAGCTTCGTGAGCAAAGTTTTTTCCGGCCTGGGATGGAAGCCCTTGAGTGAATACGGACGTGTAGAAGTGGGCGTAGTTACCGGAGATAACAACTTTTTCATCGTGCCTGAGTCAAAGGTAAAAAAATTAAAGGCTGATAATTTATTCACGCCGATCATCACGAGCGCACGCGAATTGCAGGGCATTCAGTTTGCGGCACAGGATTTTAAAAACCTTGCACGCAATGGCAATTCCTTATTTTTGATTTCCACTGCCGAATCTCTCAAGAACCTTCCTCAGTCATTGCAGGAATATTTGTCAGAAGGCATAAAAGAGGGAATACATCAGCGTTACAAGTGCAGAATTCGGGATCCCTGGTATGCGGTACCGAGTATTTGGCCTGCCGATGCAATCTTGTTGAGGCAGGCTGGTGAGGTACCGAGGCTGGTTCATCTCACCAGAAAATGCACTTCCACGGATACAGTTCACCGGGTCAGATGGCGGAAACAGTCACTCGGCAAACTTCACGCTGCGAGTTTTATGAATACTTTTACCTTGATCGCCTGTGAATTGACGGGCAGGAGTTACGGAGGCGGCGTTCTTGAATTAATGCCAAGCGAGGCGAATAACATACCCTTGCCGCCACCCATGCCACTACTAGGAGCGTTTTTTGATGAAATAGATAGCCTTGCAAGACAAAGGCATTTTGATAAGACAAGCGAGTTGATTGATCAGATTGTTGTGCCGAAGACGTTTACCCGTAATGACCTCCTGATCGCAAGAACTATACTTGCCAAACTCATCACAAGGAGAAAAAACAAGAAAAATGGACACAGCTGAGAAAGCCCTTTGGAAAGATATCGTGAGCCGCCATGTGGCTGAGACTCCTGAAGTCGGCCTTACAAAAGCCAAACAGCAGGCATTGGCTCTCGCGCTGCAACAGTGGACAGCCGTGTGCATCACAAAGCACCTGGAAGATATTATCGGAAACCAAACTGAAGAGCTCTTAAAACATGTAAAGAAAGACAAGTGGCATATTCATCATCAAGGGAAAACTTTTCTGGGCGCAATTCGATGGCAGGAGGTTGACGTATGGATGACCAACGATGAGGCGGGGTTGGTTCTTGCCGTTGATCCGAAGCATTTCCAGTCTAAGGACAGTTTAAACAAAAACTGGAAGAACGGTCATAACGATCTCACTGCATTTGCCACGAACCTGCATGAACGGTTTCCCATGTGCGTTATCGGTGGGGTAATCTCCTTTCCAGAATGGGCTGCGGCGGCAGCAACGCTCAAACAAATGAGCAGTATCTGCAGCCGCTCAATACCGCGCGAACGCCCACTTAACGCCTACGGGAAATTCGAAGGCTTCGGACTTGCGGTATATGATAGAAAGTACAATTTAGTGTGGCCGCCGACATTAGCGGATTCGCTAAGACCAACTAATGCCTTCAAGTCATTGGCAAATGCAATCTTCACAAGGACAATGGCCCTATTATAAATATCATTTTGGGGCAGCAGCGTGTGGATCGAGAATGAGCCGAATAATATAGTGCATTTCGAGGAGATCAAGAAAGAATAACGGATTCCATGCTCATCCACAATGAAGACATAAAGGAAATAATTGCCGAAATTCCTGAAGGGCATGAGCATCTGAGGACGACCATTGTCTTGCAGGACGGTACTGAGATGACATTTCAGGAGGCGACGGTTGCGAATATCGTTCGGGCTTATATAACGGTCAAGACACATCCCACAAGAAAGAAGATTGTCTTAAAGGGAAAACGTCTTGATGAGAGGAAAGATGGTTATGCCGAGTGGCAGCTTATTGAGGAAGGAAATTGAACATGTCCACTTACAACCTCTATAAACTCCTCAAGGAAGAACTCGGAAACGGTTCTTCGGACCTAGTTACTCGTCCGTCCGGTCAGACGATACGGGAGCGAATTGAGCGGGATCTACAGAATGAAAAGGACGGCGAAGTTATTGCCCTCGACTTCTCGAAGATCGGGATAATCGATTACTCCTGTGCCGACGAGATTGTCGCAAAGCTTGTTTCAAGATTATTGAGCGGTGAATATGGAGACAAGTATATTATCCTCATCGGTCTAAACGAAAACCAGAAGGAAAACATTGAGGTTGCCCTGGAGCGGAAAGACCTTGCCGTTATTGTTGAGATGAGGAGCGGCAAGAAGATCCTTGTGGGCAGCCTGAATAACTATCTGCATGAGACTCTCGATTTCATAGCGAGGAAAGGGAAGAGTACCGCCGGTGATCTTTCCGCGGCATTAAAGCTGCCCGCAAACACGAGCGGAACAAGGCTGTTGAACCTTCATAAGAAGCATCTTGTGAGAAGAGTCGACATAATAAGAAACGGCGGAAGGGTATGGGTGTATGAGAGAATTTAAGATGCAGTTCCCTATTGTCTTGCTACAGGGTTTCTCTCTTTTTGTCATTCTGGCTTGTCCAGAATCTTTCTTTAAAAAGGATTCCCGACAAGCGGGAATGACAATAAACACAAAGAATAAACCTTCAGACAGCCTGCGGTCTTGCCTAAGGTTCTTCAAATTCTACCAGGAGATAGCATGGAAACAATAATGTATTTGATTCTCGGAATTCTTGTAGGAGGTTTTTTCGCGGCGATTATTGCCACGATGCTCCAGCAAAAGAAATGTGAGAAGCAGATTGCAGACGTCCAGATGAATTTATCAAACCGGCTCACAGAACTTGACGTAAAGGCACGAAGTGCGGAAGCGGTTGTCAGCGAACTGAGGCAGCAGATCCAGCAGAAGGACTCCGAGATAAACCAGGTTCGGAATGAGCTTGACGCAGAAAAACAGTCGAAAGTTGGGGCACTGACGAGACTCGAGGAAGCCCGCAAGAGCTTTGAAGAGCAGAGAGGGCTTCTTGACGCAATGAAGAAAGAGATGACCGACACCTTTAATGCCCTTTCCTCCGCAGCCCTCAAGAGCAGCAGCGAGGACTTCCTCCGGCTTGCCTCCGAACATCTCGGCAAGGTTGTGACAGACACGAAGGGGAAACTCGGGGAGCATCAGGCTGCCATGGACGGGCTTCTCAAGCCCTTGAGTGACGCATTAAGAAAATATGAAGAGCAGATACATTCCATAGAGGTCAAGAGGAAACAGGATTACACAAGCCTCGACGAGCAGATAAAGATGCTCGCCACGACCCACCAGCAGTTGCAGCGGGAAACGAGCAGTCTCGTGACTGCGTTGAGAAAGCCTCAGGTCAGCGGTTCATGGGGCCAGCTCTCGATGAAGAGGGCAGCAGAACTTGCCGGGATGACGGCGTACTGTGATTTCTTTGAAGAGGTTTCTGTGACCACGGAGACGGGCCGTCTGAGGCCCGACATGATCGTCCGTCTTCCGAACGGCAGAGAGATCGTTGTCGACGCCAAGGCGCCGGTGGATGCCTACCTGAATGCGGTATCAAAGCCTTCCGATGAAGAGAAACGCAAGGCCCTGACACACTATGTTAGCCAGGTAAGGACACACATGAACACTCTCGGATCCAAATCCTACTGGGACCAGTTCCCGAAGTCTCCCGAGATGGTCGTGATGTATCTCCCGGGGGAATCATTCTTCAGTGCTGCCCTGGAGCACGACCATAAGCTCATCGAGGACAGCAGTCTCAGGAAAGTGATTTTGGCCACTCCCACTACCTTTATTGCGCTTCTTAAGGCCGTTGCCTACGGCTGGCAGCAGGAACAGATCACGAAGAGCGCACATCAGGTGAGTATTCTCGGCAAGGAACTCTATGAGAGGATGAGCACCCTTGCCAAACATTTTGAGAGTCTCGGTTCCCATCTCGAAAAGGCCATCGGCTCATACAACAGGGCTGTGGGTTCGATGGAATCCCGGATCCTCCCTTCC
>DASRZP010000088.1 GCA_035686305.1 Thermodesulfovibrionales bacterium
TCTATGGCCTGATTGATGAAAAATCATCTTTTTGAGCTCTTCGTGCAACTATATCACCTTGTTCCAGCGAAGAGTCCCTTCAAAAAGCTGCTCATCAGACGTATTCACATGGGCTGTATAAATCAATCGCGGATTTTGGGACGGATATCAACACCGTGATAAAACATTAGAAGAGGTCCACAAATTCTTTCTGCCTCAACCCTGCCGGCCTGAAGTCTTTCCTGTCTCAGGTATTCAGCTTTACGTGATGCTTATCTTCAGTCTCTTCAGGTTCAATGACGATGGAGGGCCTCTCCCGTCAATCGCAATCAAACCATGTTTCGCAAATTTGCCGCAATATGCATGCAGTCACAGTCATCGGAATGGTGCAGCTTTTTAGGACGACAGCTGTGAGTATGTCCGAAGATGACGACGTTGGAGCAGTATCCCACAATCAGTCTTCTTGATGCCGCCGCGACCCTTTAGAATCCCATCTCTCAATCCAAGGCTTCAGAAGCTTGAGCGTCAGTAAAGATCATCCTGCTTTCTTGTGGAGAAAAGTAAAGCCTATTTATTAAGCTATAAAATAAAAAAATAGCAAAAAGGTTTGCAGTTATGCTATTTTTCACAACTGCCGATTTCGCTCACGCAGTTATGACTTTAACTTTTCGTAATGCGGTTACCTTTTGTAACTCAGGAAGGTGCGAAATAAAGTAACGGTAAACTATACGCTGAGGAGGTTCCATGAAGCTTGACGAGGTAAGTATTGATGGACATTATAGAGAGATTGGAGATATCCTTAGAGAAGGACAGAAGAAGAGAGGCCTTCTTATCCACGCCTTCCAGGAGATGCAAAAGGAATACAATTATCTTCCAGAGGAAAAACTCAGGGAACTGTCACTTAAGCTCGAAATACCTCTGGCTGAGGTTTACAGCACGGCATCATTCTACAAGCATTTTTACTTCAAGCCCCGGGGCAAAAAGATCGTGAGCGTCTGCATGGGCACGGCATGTCACGTAAGGGGCGCTTCGAAGGTGCTTAATAGACTCGAAGAGGATTTCAAGGTGAAGGCTGGAGAGACGACTCCTGACATGTCCGTGACTCTCGAAACTGTCGGCTGTGTCGGATGCTGCGGTCTCGCACCCGTCGTCACGGTAAATGAAGAGGTTTTCGGTGATGTCGGCACAAAGAAGGTCGATGAGATTATGTCGACGGTAAAAAAATAACAGGGAGCTTGTCATGGTGAGATTGAAAAATATAGACGATCTGAGAACGTTGAGGGTTAAACTCTCGTCAGAGGTCTTTCCGCAGGGCAAAGACAGGGCGAGGGTCTGCTGCGGTACCGCCTGCACCGCATCCGGCTCCGCAAGGGTCATTGATGCGCTGGTGGGCGAAGCAAGGAAGAGGGGAGTCGATGTCGAAATTATAAAGACGGGCTGCCAGGGCATGTGCCAGAGGGGCCCTATCATGAAAGTCGAGCCCCATGAAATCTTCTACGAGAGGGTAAGGCCAGAGCAGGTTCCCCCTCTCATAGACCATACCTTTTTGAGCGGAACGCCTTACCGGCAGGCTCTATACCGTGAAGATATCTTGAGTGAGCCGACGACGGAGATGCTTGACCTCCCCTTTTATAAGAAACAGGTGAGGATCGCCTTGAGGAATAATGTCAAGATTGACCCCACGAATATTTACCATTACATAGCGGTCGGAGGATATGCCGGCATCGAGAAGGCCCTGTCCTCCATGACTCCTGATGATGTGCTCCACGAAGTTGACCATGCGATCCTGAGAGGAAGAGGAGGCGCAGGGTTCCCGGCCGGAAAGAAGTGGCATCACACAAAGAGCGCACCGGGCAAGATCAAATTCGTCATTGCCAACGGCGATGAGGGAGATCCCGGTGCATTCATGGACAGATCGATCATGGAAGGCGATCCCCACAGTCTCTTTGAAGGGATGCTCCTGTGCGCTTACGCAATAGGGGCTCAATATGGTTTCGTGTACGTGAGGCACGAATATCCCCTCGCGGTGAAGAACCTCAAGCACGCGATAAAACAGGCAGAGGAGCTCGGCCTCCTCGGCAAAAATATCCTCGGAACGGACTTCAGTTTCCATCTGGACGTTAGGGAGGGTGCAGGAGCCTTTGTCTGCGGTGAGTCAACGTCTCTCGTAGCTTCTATTGAGGGCGAAAGGGGTTTTCCGAGGCCCCGTCCGCCGAGGCTCTCGGAACCGGGGGGTGGCGTCTGGGGGTATCCGAGTAATCTGAACAACATAGAAACTTACGCCTGTGTGGCGCCGATCATCGAAAAAGGCGCCGAATGGTTCAGGAGCATCGGCACGAAGACTTCGCCCGGCACCAAGGTCTTTGCGCTCACCGGGAAGGTGAAGAATACGGGACTCGTGGAGGTCCCCATGGGCATGACCCTGAGGGAAATCATCTTCGACATCGGCGGTGGAATACTGCATGATAAGGCGATCAAGGCCGTCCAGACAGGCGGACCATCGGGCGGTTGCATACCGGCACATTTGCTTGACCTGCCGGCAGACTTTGATTCGCTCACAAAGGCAGGATCGATGATGGGATCGGGCGGCATGGTAGTGATGGACGAGGAGACCTGCATGGTTGATGTGGCAAAATACTTTCTCTCCTTTTCCCTGTCGGAGTCCTGCGGGAAGTGTCCTCCCTGCAGGCTCGGGACCTATCAGATGTTCCAGATCCTCGAAAGGATCACTCAGGGGAAGGGTCAGGACGGCGACCTCCAAAGGCTCTATAACATGGGGAAACAGATCCAGAGGGGATCGCTCTGCGGTCTGGGACAGAGTGCTCCGAATCCCGTGCTCAGCACCATTAAGTATTTCAGGGACGAATACGAGGAGCACATCTATGGCAAATACTGCAGGGCTAACGTCTGCGGCGGCATGGGGGTCTTTACGATCAATTCTGCCGAGTGCTTCAGCTGCGGACTCTGCAAGGCCGCTTGCGCCTATGGGGCCGTCAAGGAGACAAGGAGCAGGTATTTCATAGATCAGGATGCCTGCGCGAAGTGCAAGGCGTGTTACGCCGCCTGCCCGATCGGTGCCGTAAAGATACGGAAACAGAGCATAGTCCGGCTTGAGGAGCAGTTCCGGGTACCGATAGATAAGATTGAGATTCTTGAAAGGAGAGCAAAGATGACATTACGAGACCTTATTGCGGCCAAGCCGATGAAGATCGTGACGTGCAACACATCGTGTATCGTGGCCGACGCGGTGACGATCATGGACGGGAACAACGTCGGTTCCATACTCGTCTATGATGAGAACAAGAAGCTCGCAGGCATCTTTACCGAGAGAGATATCATGCACTGTTTTGCGAAGAACGTCTCATTTAAGGAAGAGACAATGGAGAAGGTCATGAGTCGTGATCCTGTGATCCTCGATGCCTCGACGGACATCAGCGTGGCTGTTACGGTCATGTCTGAGAAGAAGATCAGACATCTGCCCGTCCTTGAAGGCGGGAAGATAATCGGCATGGTCTCATACAGGGACCTCGTATCATATCTGCTGCCTGAAGTGATTTACATGGCAGAAGATATCTATTAGAGCAGAGGTGACTATGACCGGTGAGAGCATCACAGAAATGAAAGAGCTGAAGGTTGAGGAGATCAAGGCACTGGCCGAGGAGAAGGGCTGTCCCGTCCAGAAGGCCCTCTATTATATCACCGAGTTTCTGTCAGGGCCTATGTGCAGCAGGTGCTTCCCCTGCTCCTTTGGCAGCTATGAGGCGCGGATGAGGCTCGAGAAGATTGCGAATGGTCGGGGAGAGGAGGCAGACCTCCGGACCCTCCGGAGGGTTGCCGAAGATATGCTCGTGTCGTCGATGTGCAAGAAGGGAAAGGACACCGCGAGGTTTATCATCGACTGGATGGAGACCGATGTGTTCCGCGAACATGTCGACGGGATTTGTCCCGCGAAGGATTGCACGGCCCTTATCGAATACCGTGTCATACCTGAACGATGCACGTCATGCGGTCTCTGCCTCGACGCCTGCTCGTACCATGCAATCCTCGGCGAAAAGAGCAAGCCCTTTTTGAGCGGCTATGTACCCTTCGAGATACGGCAGAAGCGATGTATGAAGTGCGACGCCTGCCGGAAGGTCTGTCCTACAGAAGCGATACTCATTGCCGGCGCAAAGAAAAAGGAGCTAGCAGGTGTATAGAGAAAAATATTCCCTCAGCGGGTCATTGAGGGATAGAGGATCAAGAGAGCATACCGATGACTCGATCGCAACGCCCTCATAAATCAATAACGGTATTCAGGAGGCTTTTATGGCAAAGACAGTAAAACTGAAAATAGACGGCAAGGAGATTCAGGCGTCAGAGGGCATGAACCTCATCGATGCCGCTGAAGTGGCCGGCATTCATATACCGAATCTCTGTTACCTGAAAGGGATGAAGGGGATCGGCGCATGCAGGCTCTGTATGGTAGAGGTTGAGGGACTGAAGGCGCCGATGATCGCCTGCACGACAAAGGTGAAGGAAGGTATGCATGTCAAGACGAAGACCGATCAGGTGTTGGAGACGCGGAAATTCGTCATTGACCTCATCCTCTCCATGCATCCCCTCGATTGCATGACCTGCACGAAGGCCGGGGTATGCAACCTCCAGAACTATGCCTATGATTTTGAGATACAAGAGTCGAGCTTCACGAGAAAGAAGTTCGGCTTTGCTCCGGACAACGCAAATCCCTTTATAAAACTCGATCCTGATTACTGTGTCCTCTGCGGAAGGTGCGTGAGGGTCTGCAAGAACCAGGGCACGAACGTTCTCGAATTCATGGGAAGGGGTGTGGGCTCGAAAGTTACGACAGCCGGAGACAAACCTCTCGATAAATCGGACTGTACCTTCTGCGGCAGTTGCGTTGACGTCTGTCCTGTGAACGCAATCCTCGAGGCAGACCGGTGGCGCAGGGGGAGGAACTGGGACTATGACGAGATCGAGTCGACATGCCTTCTTTGCGGCAATGCCTGTGATATTAGGGTGAGCACAAAGGACGGCAGGGTGATGAGAATCGGTGCAAAAACCCTGGAAGGTTCCGCGGAAAAGTATATCTGCGCCTATGGCAGATTCGGGTTCGACTCCATAGAGGCCGACACAAGGGTGACGGCCCCTCTCAAACGTGTAGGCGGCGAACTCAGGGAGACGTCCTGGGAAGATGCCCTGGATATTGTTGCTAAGGCGTTAAAAGAGGCGGGCAGCAATTCAGGGTTCCTTACGACGGGAGGGATCCTCAACGAGGATGTCCTTACCTTAAGAACGCTTGCCTCTGAGGCGGTGAAGACCGAAAACATCGACAGCACCGTGAGCCTTTATGGTAACGCAGAGACACTGCTCTCGGATAACGTAGATCCCGATACTGCGGATCTCCTTGTCCTTGTTGATCTCGCTCCGAATCAATGGACACGCGTATTACCCGCCCTTGACGCGATCATAAGGAGACGGATCAATGCGGGCGCAAAGCTCATCACGATTCATGATTCTGAGACAAAGACTTCCTCCGTTGCGGAAGTCGACCTTCCCGGAGACTGTGCCGAGACATTGAGGAGTCTCGCAAAAGCGCTTATCGACAAGGGTATACCTGCAGACAAAAATCTCGCATCGGCCGTTTCCCAGGCAACACTTACTGAAGCCGTCGACAAGGCGGCTTCGATCTATGCTGAGGCGAAGAGTGTGTCCGTCCTGACATCTCCGGCGATGTATAAAGCAGCAGCCAATCTGGCCCTCCTGAAGGGTTCTGTGGTCTCCGTTCCTGCCGAGGCCAATGCGAAGGGTGTCCTTCTCATGGGAGTCAAGGGCGACGGCAAGACCTATTCGGACATGGCCATTGGGGGATTGGAACTCCTCTATACAGTAGGCGAAGTGCCCCTGAAAACGAAACCTTCAGTCGGTCTTCTCGTAGTACAGAGCTCCCATCTCACAGAACTCGCCAGGCAGGCGGACGTGGTGTTACCCTCTGCAGCATACCTCGAAGCGGATGGCTCCATCGTCGATTATTTGGGAAGGATGCGGCGAGTCGTCAAAGCCGTTGAGCCAGCAGGCGGTGCCAAACCGCACAGGGCAATATTTGCTGAGATCGCAAAGGCCATGGGGGCAGACGTGAAGGAGGCAGGGGAGAACAATGCGAAGAAATTCGCAAAGATGAAGCCGAAGGTCTCCCTCAATCCCTTCACACGCACTGATGGGCTTCACGTGAAGGTTGATGAGATCATTGAATCGATGAACGCCCCTGTCATCGACGGGTCGAGACTCCTCTGGCTTAAGGAGTCGGCTCATACGATGATGGCCGCTTCCGGCGTTTGATAAGAAATCATAAGGCTGACCTTTTGAAAACCCCGGCCGATAGGGCGGGGTTCTTTTTTTGCGCGACTCTCTCATGTGCCTTGGCCTCAATAGCTCATAATGTCGGCGATCAACATCTGCGTCCCAGGCAGGAGTCAGGGTTATAGCACGTAGATTCCTCTGTCAAAGGATCCTGTGGTAGAATAACCTTAAGAGAATGGCGTTGACTTAATTGAAGGCGTAGGCGATGGCGCAGAACGGAACAAGGGTTAAGGAAAGGCCTGCTGAAAAGACCGAGCAGGAGACGCGGGAGCCCCCTCTCTTTAAGGTCTTTCTCCTGAACGATGACTACACAACGATGGACTTTGTCGTGTACATCCTCGAGAGCGTCTTTGGCAAGCCCACAACCGAGGCCACGCAGATCATGCTCCACGTCCATAAGAAAGGCGCCGGTCTGTGCGGGGTCTATACCCGGGAAATCGCAGAGACAAAAGTTGCCCTGGTCCATGAACTCGCGCGGGAAAGGAATTTCCCTCTAAAATGCAGGACGGAGAAGGAATGATCAGCAAGGAACTCGAGATGGTTATCGAAGCGACGATACGGGATGCAAAGGCACGGCACCATGAATACCTCACCGTCGAACATATTCTCTATGCTGTCATCCACGATGACCGCGGCATCGAGATCATCGCTAATTGCGGCGGGATGATCGGAAGAATCAAGGCGTCTCTCGAACGATTCTTTGAGGAGAATGTCCCCAAGAGCAAGGCGGAATCGGAGATCTATCCCCAACCTGCGATCGGTTTTCAGCGCGTCCTCCAGAGGGCCTTGAACCATGTCCGGGCTGCGGAGAAGAGTGAGGCCGACGCAGGAGATATCCTTGCTGCACTCCTCCTTGAGGAAGATTCCCACGCCGTTCACTTCCTCCACACAGAAGGCATCTCCCGCCTCGACGTCCTGAACTACATATCTCACGGTATCCCGCGCACGCCTCACGCACAGGGAGAGGAGAAGAATGACGAAGGAGAGCTGTCTGTCCCTCAGAACGACTCCCATCAGGCGAAAGATCCTCTCTCGCTCTTCACCGTAAACCTCAATGAAAGGGCGGCAAAGGGTGATATCGATCCCCTTGTCGGCCGCGACCTGGAACTCGCCCGGACGATGCAGGTGCTGAGCAGGAGGAGGAAAAACAACATCGTCTTTGTTGGTGAACCGGGAGTCGGCAAGACCGCCATTGTCGAAGGACTCGCCCTGAAGATCTTTCAGGGAGAGGTGCCTGATGCCTTGAAGGGCGCGAAGATTTTCCTTCTCGACATGGGCGGGATGCTTGCGGGAACAAAATATCGCGGAGACTTTGAAGCGCGCCTGAAGGCGACGATCAAGGGTGTTGAAAAGATTCCTGGAGCGATTCTTTTTATTGACGAGATCCACACGATTGTCGGGGCCGGGGCGACGAGCGGCGGGTCCATGGACGCATCGAACATCCTGAAACCTGTCCTTATCACGGGGAAGATGAGATGCATCGGCGCAACAACCTATGAAGAATACAAGAATTACTTCGAAAAGGACCGTGCTCTATCACGCCGTTTTCAGAAGATAGAGATCCAGGAACCGACGGTTCCGGAGACCCTCCTCATTCTCAAGGGCCTGAAGGCATACTACGAAGAATTTCATGGCGTGAAATACACTCAGAGCGCCTTGAAGTCTGCTGTTGAACTCTCGGCAAAATATATAAATGACAAGTATCTTCCGGACAAGGCGATCGATGTCATTGATGAGGCAGGCGCCATGACGAAGCTTTCGGCGGTGGATGGAAAGAAAAAGACCGTCGCCCATATCGAGATCGAGAAGGTCGTGGCAAAGATAGCCAGGATCCCTTCGAGAAATGTATCCTCTTCAGATACGGACAGGCTGAAGAATCTGGCAGATGAACTGAAAAAGGTCGTCTTCGGCCAAGACGATGCCATCAACGCTCTTGTTTCGGCCATCAAGAGGTCCCGCGCGGGCCTCGGCTCTGCCGAAAGGCCGATCGGCTCCTTTCTCTTCACGGGGCCCACGGGCGTAGGTAAGACAGAGGTCTCAAAGCAGATGGCCGTCGTCCTCGGTGTTTCCTTCTCCCGTTTTGATATGAGCGAATACATGGAGAAACACGCCGTGGCCCGCCTCATCGGGGCGCCGCCGGGGTACGTCGGCTTTGACCAGGGGGGATTGTTGACCGAGACGATCCGGAAGCACCCGTACAGCGTTCTTCTGCTCGACGAGATCGAGAAGGCCCATCCTGATATCTTCAACATCCTGCTCCAGGTCATGGACTATGCGACCCTGACGGACAATACGGGCAAGAGGGCAGATTTCAGAAACGTGATCCTTATCATGACTTCCAATGCAGGAGCCAGGGATATGGACAGGAACGTCATCGGCTTTGGCGATAGGACAAAAGATACCCATGCAAAGGGCGCTGAGGCTGTCGGCAAGCTCTTCAACCCTGAATTCAGAAACCGTCTCGACGGCACGATAAACTTCGGACACCTCACGAAGGACATTATGAAGAAGGTCGTCGACAAGTTCATCAGGGAGTTTGAAGAACAGCTGAATTCCCGTAAGGTACGGCTTCACGTGTCGGAAAGCCTCCGTGACCGGCTTGCAGTCAAGGGGTATGATCCCCTTTACGGGGCGAGACCCCTCGGACGGCTTATCCAGACAGAATTGAAAGATCCCCTGACGGATGAACTCCTCTTCGGCAGGTTGAAGAACGGCGGCACCGTCTCGATCGACCTCACAGACGGCACAATCGTCTTTGATTATCCGGAGATAACGCAAGAGGGTCAATGAGGTACGAGGCTCCGGGGAAGAAGGCGCCTCATTCTCTTAATCCCGTAATCTTTCATCGACTCAATCGACGGATTACGTAGCAACATGAAAACATGACTGTCTTTCAATTGTGCAACGAGCTTATCTTCCCGCCGCCTGAATTCTCAGAAAGGGACGGCCTCCTCGCCATTGGCGGCGATCTCAGAGTCGAACGCCTCCTCCTTGCCTACTCAAAGGGCATCTTCCCGTGGTACTCCGATAATTGGCCTATTCTCTGGTGGTCTCCAGACCCCCGTCTTATCCTGATCCCTGAGGAGTTGAGAGTGTCACGGAGTCTGAAACAGACGATCCGGAAGGGCTTTTTCACGGCGACCATGGATCGGGCCTTTGAGGAGGTGATCTGGAATTGCTCGGATGTGCACAGGAAGGAAGACGACGGGACCTGGATTACCGATGACATGGCCGATGCCTATGTAGCCCTCCACCATGCGGGGTACGCCCATTCCATCGAAAGCTGGCATGACGGCAAACTGGCGGGAGGTCTCTACGGCGTCTCCCTTGGCAGCGCCTTTTTCGGAGAATCCATGTTTACAAAGATCTCAGACGCCTCAAAGGTCGCCTTCACAAGACTTGTGCGGCAATTGAAGGCCTGGAACTTTACGCTCATCGACTGCCAGGTGACCACAAGGCATCTCACGAGCTTCGGGGCCCGTCAGGTCTTGCGGAGCAGATTTCTCGCAATGCTGACTGATGCCCTACAAACCCCGACGAGAAAGGGGAAGTGGGATTTCAGTCTGTGACGCTCGCCTTTGACAGACGCTCCATAGAAAGCATATCTGATAATACCTTCGTGCCGGGCAACAGCGTCACGCTTCTCCATAAAACCCGGGATTCTTTCAACGCCATTTTTGACGCCATCAGGGAGGCGAGGGATGTTATCTGTCTTCAGTTCTACATCTTCAGAAATGACGAAACCGGCACCGAAGTAGCCGACCTTCTCAAGGAAAAAGCCAAGGCGGGAGTAAGGGTCTATCTGCTCTATGACCATTTTGGTTCTTTCGGGACTCCCGCCTCCTTTTGGAAGGGCCTCGAAAAGGCCGGGATAAGCATTAGGGCCTCGAGGCCCTTTAAATGGTCATCACCCTTTCATTACGTACAGCGCGACCACCGGAAGCTCCTTATCATAGACGGAAGAAAGGTCTTTACGGGTGGACTCAACATAGCCAACGAATACCGTGGTTTCCATCTGAGGATGAAAGAGGGATGGAGAGATACGGGCATCATGCTTCGAGGCCCCATCGCTCCCGCACTATTCAGAATATTCATGGCCACATGGAAGACGTGGGGAGGAGGTAACATACCACTCCCTGATGTCGTTCCTTCTCAAGGAGTCCCCCCCTCCCCTGATAATAACCTGCCTGTCATCCCGATTTTTGCCTCTTCGGCAAAGGGCAGGAGAAAGATGCGGAAACTGCTCTATTACAGCTTCAGGAATGCGAGAGCGAGCATACGCCTGACAACGGCATATTTCACTCCGAGCAGAAGAATGATCGACACCCTCGAAGAGTCTGTTCAGAGAGGAGTGGACGTCAGATTGCTCCTCCCGGGGATCAGTGATGTCCCCGCCGCCCGCTACGCAGGAAGGGCCTCCTTTTCACGTCTCCTCAGGGCGGGTGTGAAGATCTCTACCTACCAAGGTGAAGTCCTTCACGCAAAGACCTCGGTCTTCGATGGTTACTGGAGCATTGTTGGATCGGCAAATCTTGATTTCCTGTCCCTCCGTCGCAATGACGAGGGAAATGTCGGCATCCTCGACGAAGGTTTCGGAAGGAAGATGAATGCGGTTTTTGAAGATGATCTTACGCGCTCCACGGAAATACGTGAAGAGGATTGGGCCGGGAGACCTCTCCGTGAAAAGATCAAGGAGAGATTCTTTGTCCTCTTCAGGAGGAGACTGTAGGACCCACCCGGAAGGCGTGACTCCGCTTCTCTTCTGCTCCTGAGAGCAGCCCCTTTTCCATGATCCGTCATTCTCTCTGAACTGCTTTGGATCTCAAAGGAAGATGGGCAGCTTACAATTTCTTTCTTCCTTCAGGAAGGTCTGACAGGGTAGCGTAGACATGGTAAAATAGATGAGACTCTGAAAGGATAGGAACTATGATCGGCATGAACGACTTTTTGAACATCTTTAAGAAAACGGCCTTCAGGGAAAAGGAGCTGCGAAAATTCTATTCCTCGATAAAGAAGTCCGTAATACTGTTACACCTCGGCAAACGGGCTTGGCCCGAACTTTTTAAACTTGAAGAGACATGTCAGTGGCCTGTTCTGAAAGAAATTGCCGATCCCGATCTTTCCATCTACCGGGGCGCCGACAAGGCGCTCCTTGACAGGTTCATAAAGACTATTATCGAAGAAAAGGGCATAAGGGACCATAAGGGGGCTACAGACAAAGTCCGTTACTGGTCCGCTCTCCAATACCAGATAGAAGAGAGGATAAACCTTTTCACCCAGATCTTCGCCTTCACCGGAGATGACGTCGGGCATTGTGAAACCGTGGCCGAGAGGTACTCTCAGGTCCGGAAACGGAGAATGCAAAAAAGGAGGAAGATGTGGCAGATCGGCTTTGGTGCCGGTGCAGCTACCGTGGCAGGAGCGGCGGCCATCTGGTATATATCGAAAAAAGACAAAAAAATAACACCTCACGAGAGTACAGACTGAAGGCCTTGACTCACTCGGTAAGCTTCCCTCGCCCTCTTTTCCTTCCTTATATCAGATGAAGAGGGACTTGTCAATTAATCAAATCCTTAAGAGATCCGATAAGAGAGATGGAATACCAGTAAAGGGGGAGACCTTCAGTGAAGATGAAGCCAAAGAGAAGGAAGGAAGCATGGGTGAGGTTATCCCTTTCGTAAGAAAGGAAAAGAGAAGGCAGACATTCGAAAGTGATTTCACAGAGATCCTGAAGGATGTGGTTGAGGTCAAGAGGAAGTCCCTTTGTAGTGAAGAGAATGGCATTTTCCGTCTCGCCGTAAGTTTTGAGGACTTCCTCAAGGCAAAGATCGGCTCTTTTATCATAGAACATAAGCTCATGAACGCCGACCTCTTCCGATGCGGTTTATATGTATCACATGTCTTGACCGAAGCCCTTTCGAGGAAGATCGAAAGTTGTTATGCGACTGACTACTACCTCCGCGGTTTCGAGGAGGATGATCCTCTCATCATGCAGCAAGGGGCTGACCTCTGCTGCATCCTCTGTATTTTCTTTGAAGAGAGACGAAACTGGAGGATGATGAAGACAGGGGACTATGCAAGAATGGGGACCCAACTCTATGCCCTCTCCTATGGAAAGACGAAAAAGACGATAGCCTGGCACATGAGCAGAAATTTTGACCGCATTACAGCGATCACGAGAAAGTGCGTGACCTCCTTGGAAACACTTGGATAAGAAAACACATTCGCCATGGAGTCAAGACTTCATGGCCTCCACCCCTCCTCTGAAGAGTTTCCGTTATCTCCTGTGACTTTAAAACAATAATGTTCGTTTCAAGACAATTATGTTCTCAGTGAATTTCCGCCGCTTCTCTTAAGTCCCCGTTTTATTGGTTTTTCTGCTTGGCATGCCAAATGCTTTTCAAATGGAAATACAAATTTCTCGAGGAGGAGATGATGAGACAGATAGCTATTTATGGAAAAGGCGGAATAGGCAAGTCAACGACGACACAGAATACGGTAGCCGCGCTCGCAGAGGCAGGATATAGATGCATGATCGTGGGATGTGATCCCAAGGCGGATGCCACACGGCTCATTTTGAACCGCAAGGCCCAGTCAACGGTCATGGATATGGCCCGGGAGCGCGGCACGGTGGAGGATCTCGAAATCGACGAAGTGCTTCTCCATGGCTTCAAGGGTGTGAAGTGCGCTGAGTCGGGAGGTCCTGAGCCCGGTGTTGGCTGTGCAGGACGCGGCGTTATCACCGCAATCAACTTTCTTGAGGAAAACGGCGCGTATGATGCTGAAACAGACTTTGTCTTCTATGACGTGCTGGGTGATGTTGTATGCGGTGGGTTTGCCATGCCCATACGGGAAGGCAAGGCAAAGGAGATCTACATCGTCACGTCAGGAGAGATGATGGCGATGTACGCGGCCAACAACATCTCGCGGGGAATTCTCAAGTATGCCCAGAGCGGCGGGGTGAGACTCGGCGGCCTTATCTGTAACAGCAGAAAAACAGATAAGGAATATGAACTCATTTCAGAGCTTGCCAAGAGGCTGAACACCCAGATGATCCATTTTGTGCCAAGGGACAATCAGGTCCAGAGGGCTGAGTTGAGAAGGATGACGGTCATCGAGTATTCGCCGGACCATCCACAGGCCGATGAGTACAGGGCCCTCGCAAAAAAGATGGCCGAGAACAAGAATCTCGTAATCCCTACACCTCTGAGCATGGACGAACTTGAAGCCCTTCTCATGGACTTCGGCATCCTGGACAACGAACCGGCGGCGGCATAACAAGATCAGGGAAGTGAACCGTTCTCACGCACAGGCTGATCAAGAATAGGAGGAGACAGTGAGCAGCGCAATAAAAGATACGCAGAATATGATAGAGGAGGTTCTCGATGCATACCCTGAGAAGGCGAAGAAGGACAGGGCAAAGCACCTCGCAGCCAATGATCCCAGCGGCCAGTGCAGTGCCTGCCAGGTAAAGTCGAACATAAAGTCCCGTCCGGGAGTGATGACCGTGAGGGGCTGCGCATACGCAGGTGCAAAGGGAGTGGTTTGGGGGCCGGTAAAGGATCAAATAACGATCAGTCATGGTCCCATCGGGTGTGGCCAATACAGCTGGTGGTCGAGAAGGAATTACTACAACGGCCAGACCGGCATCGACACCTTCGGCACGATGCATATCACCACCGACTTCCAGGAGAAAGACATCGTATACGGCGGGGATAAAAACCTCGATGCGGCGCTCCACGAACTGAAGGAGCTCTTCCCTCTCGCAAAAAGCATAGGTATTCTCTCCGAATGCCCCGTTGGGCTCATCGGTGACGACATCGAGGCCGTCTCCAAGAAGGTGGGAAAGGAGTTCGGATGTCCCATTGTTCCTGTCCGCTGTGAAGGGTTCAGGGGTGTGAGTCAGTCCCTCGGCCACCACATTGCGAATGACACCATCAGGGACTATGTGCTGGGCAAGGGCACTCTCGAAAAGACGACTCCCTATGATGTTGCACTCGTCGGTGATTACAACATCGGCGGAGATGCCTGGGCCTCGAGAAAGATGCTGGAGGAGATGGGGCTGCGGGTCATTGCCCAGTGGACAGGGGACGCATCGATAAACGAACTCGGAATCGCACACAAGGCAAAGCTGAACCTCATCCACTGCTACCGTTCCATGAACTATATCTGCAGGCACATGGAAGAACAGTACGGCATTCCCTGGGTTGAGTTCAACTTTTTCGGCCCGACAAAGATATACCAGAGCTTACGGAAGATCGCCTCATATTTCGATGACGCCATCAAGGAGAGGACAGAGAAGATGATCGAGAAGTACAAGCCCCATATGGATGAGGTCATCGCGGAATTCCGGCCACGGCTCGAGGGGAAAAAGGTGATGCTCTATGTCGGTGGGTTGAGGCCGAGGCATACGATCGGCGCCTATGAAGACCTGGGCATGGAGGTTGTCGCATCGGGATATGAGTTCGGTCACAACGATGACTACAAGAGGACCTACCCAGAGATGAAGGAAGGCGCCGTCATCATGGATGATGCGACCCTCTACGAGCTTGAAGAGTTTACGAGGAGGCTCAGGCCTGACATGGTTGGCTCAGGCATCAAGGAAAAGTACTCCTATCACAAGATGGGCGTGCCCTTCAGGCAGATGCACTCCTGGGACTACTCAGGCCCCTATCACGGGTTTGACGGCTTCCCGGTTTTTGCGCGGGATATGGACATGACGGTGAACAGTCCGACATGGAGTCTCATACGGAGGAAGAGATGAAACTGAAAATAAAAGACCACAACGAATTGTTCCAGGAAGAGGCTTACTGCAAGCAGTTTGAAGGCAAGAAAGAGTTCGAGAACGGTCCGACCGAAGAGGAGATTAACCGGGTGGCCGAATGGACCAAGACCGAGGAATATAAGGAACTCAACTTTAAGCGTCAGAACATCAAGATCAATCCTGCCAAGGCCTGTCAGCCGCTGGGGGCCATCTTCTGTTCGTCGGGATTTGATGGCGCCCTGCCCTTCGTGCAGGGCGCCCAGGGGTGCGTAGCATACTTCAGGAGCCATCTCAATCGCCATTTCAAGGAACCCATGACGGCGGTTTCCACATCCATGACTGAGGACGCGGCGGTCTTCGGTGGACTGAATAACATGCTCGAAGGAATCGAGAACGCCTATACGCTCTACAAACCGAAGATGATTTCGGTCTGTACCACGTGCATGGCTGAAGTCATCGGTGATGACCTGAATGCATACATAAGGACTGCCCGGGAGAAGGAGCTTATCCCAAAGGATCTCCCCGTACCTTTTGCCCATACACCGAGTTTTGTGGGATCACACATCACGGGATACGATGTCATGATGAAGGGCATCCTTACCGCTCTTATAGCAGGCAAGAAAGATGAGCCAAAGGAGAAGATCAACATCATCATGGGCTTTGACACCTATACCGGAGACTATCATGAGGTCAAGAGGCTGATGAGGACGATGGGTGTTGATTTTACGCTTCTCTCCGACGCAAGCGCCACCTTTGACTCGCCCAATACCGGCGAGTACAAGCTGTATCCGGGAGGGACTCCCCTTGCTGATGCAGCTGATTCCATCAATGCAAGAGCGACGATATCGCTCCAAAAATACTCGACCATGAAGACGATGGAATACATCCATAAGGAATGGGGACAGAATGCTCAGGTATTGCCCATGATAGGTGTGAAGAACACGGACAACTTTTTTGAAGAGCTGAGTAAGATCACGGGCAAGCCTATACCCAAAGAGATCGAGGAAGAGCGGGGCCGCGCAGTGGATGCGATGATCGACTCCCATGCCTATGTCCATGGCAAGAGGTTTGCCCTGGTGGGCGACCTCGACCAGCTTCTCGGTCTGATCAGTTTCCTCCTTGAGATGGGAGCGGTGCCGGTACATATCGTCTGTACGAACGGGGACAAGAAGTTTGAGGAAGAAGCGATCACCCTTCTCAACGAAAGTCCCTTTGGCGCTGAAGGCAAGGTTTATATAAACAAGGATATGTGGCACCTGAGGTCCCTCATGTTCACGGAGCCTGTTGACTATCTGATCGGAAACTCCTATGCCAAGTTCCTCTGGAGGGATACTGGTACGCCACTCATCAGGATCGGCTTCCCGCTCTTTGACCGGCACCAGCTGCACCGGTATCCGATCATTGGTTACCAGGGCGTGATCAATCTGGTGAACTGGGTGGTGAATACCATCCTTGACGAGATGGACAGGAAGACCATGAATACGACCAGCTTTGATGTAATCAGATAGATACCGAGAAGGCTGTATCCACCAGATGCGCGCCAGCAAAACTGGAAAATATGAAAGAGAGATATGGGAATGATGACTAATTTAGACAGGCTGACCGAAAGCGGATGTGGCACAGAGAAAAAAGGCCGGATATGCAGATCCCGGGGAGGAGAGTCGTGCGCCTTTGACGGTGCCATGATCGTTCTCCAGCCTATCGCCGACACTGCCCACATCGTTCATGGACCCATAGCCTGCTGCGGCAACTCCTGGGAAGGGAGGGGAACCCTCTCCAGAAAGGGGGGCCTGTACAGGATGGGTTTCACTACGGACATGGGAGAAATGGACATCGTTTACGGCGGTGAGCGAAAACTCCATGACGCCATACTCCAGACCCACGATAAGGTGCATCCCAAGGCTATCTTTGTCTATGCGACCTGCGTAAGCGGCCTGATCGGAGAGGATCTGGAATCTGTCTGCAGACAGACCGAAAAAAAACTCAGGATACCCGTCATCCCGGTGAATGCGCCGGGCTTTGTGGGACCCAAGAACCTTGGCAACAGGATCGCGGGGGAAGTGCTCCTCGATCACGTGATCGGCACAGGCACGGCAAAGAATATGTCGGACCATGATATTAACCTTATTGGAGAGTATAACATTGCAGGCGACCTCTGGCTCATCGAGCCCGTGCTCAAAGAAGCAGGCTTCAGGGTACTTTCAAGGATAACGGGCGACTCGACGTTTGAGGAAATAACTTATGCACATAAGGCGCGCCTGAATGCAGTCGTGTGCAGCAGGGCCCTTATCAATGTTGCACAAGGAATGGAGAAGAAGTACGGCATACCCTATGTTGAGGTATCCTTCTTCGGGAAAACCGAAATGGCAAAGGCCCTCAGGGCAATTGCGGAAAAGGGTATGGAACATGGAGTGTGGGATGGAAGAACAGGGGAAGCGATTGAAGAAGTAATCAAGACCAAGGAACGCGCCCTTGAGAAGAAGCTTTTGCCTTACCGGCATCTCAGAGGCAAGAAGGCAGTACTCTACACCGGTGGGGTAAAGAGCTGGTCATTCATCTCAGCCCTCCTGGACCTCGGTATCGAGCTCGTCGCTGTGGGTACAAAAAAGAGCACCCATGAGGACGAGGAGAAGATGAGGGATATCCTCGGCCAGGACGCCCCTCTCGTGGAGAACATAACGCCGAAAAACCTTAAGAGACTCCTTACGGAAAGGAACGCGGACATTCTGGTCGCAGGGGGCAGGAACCAGTACCTTGCCATAAAAGAAGGGTACCCTTTTGTTGATGTAAACCAGGAAAGGCATATCGCCTATGCAGGCTATGATGGCCTGGTCAACCTCGCGGAGCAGATGAGCAACAGCATACATTTCTACGAAAAAAATAAGTCCCATAAGTCTCATACGACTTATGTTCACCACAATAAAGAAGCTGTTGTCATGAACCCCTTGAAACATTCTCCATCCATTGGTGCTGCCATGGCATTTCAGGGGATCCATAATGCCCTTCCCATAATCCATGGAGCCCAGGGCTGCACGTTCCTGGCAAAGGTGCTCCTCACTAAGCATTTCAGGGAACCGATAGCCCTTGCAAGCACCAAGCTCTTTGCGGAGGACGTTGTCATGGGGAGCGATGAGAACTTGTCAAAAGCCGTCAAGGGCTTCGTCGAGAAAGACGGGCCCGACGTTATCGGTATTCTGACATCGGGCCTCACCGAAATCAAAGGAGATGATGTCGCGGCATCAGTGAGAGAACTCAATGCCAACCCCTCGGGAACGAGAGTTGTCTTTGTATCCACCCCTGACTATGAGGGAGGGATTGAGGCAGGTTACTGTGCGGCAGTCTCATCGCTCCTGAGCATTGCCGACGCACCGCGCCATGCAAGGGAGGTCACAAGAGGGCAGATCAATGTCCTTGCAGGACCACACCTGACCCCTGCTGATTGCATCGAGCTGAGGGAAGTAACAGAGTCCTTTGGTCTCAGGCCGATCATCTTGCCCGATCTCTCCTCACTCGACGGAAGCAGGCTTGAGATGTCACCTCTTGCGACAGGTGGCACGGAAATATGGGATATAATTTCCGTCGGTTCGTCAGAATTCACCATTGGAATCGGCATGTCCATGGAGCCCGCTGCGCAGCTACTAAAAGAACGCTTCGGCATTGAATACAGGGTGTGTGAAGGCATCTCGGGTATAAAGGATACCGACATTTTTCTGGAGACATTGGGCCTGCTCAGTGGAAGACCTGTACCATTACGCTACGAGAGGCAGAGGCGTATCCTTGTTGACGCCATGGGCGACTGCCATGGTGTCTTTGCGAAGAAAAGGGTTTGTATTGCTCTCGAAGCGGACCATGCACTCCAGACGTCACGATGGATAACGGAGATGGGTGGCACGATACCGCTGAGTTTGGTTCCCACTGCGTCGAGGGCTTCGGCGCATATTCATGCAGACCGCGTCATTATGGGCGACCTTTCTTCCATACAGGGCGAATTCGATCTCCTTATATCGAACTCCCATGCCACCCATACGGCGGAAAAACTTGGGATGCCCCTCCTGCAGGCGGGCTTCCCGGTATACAAGATCTTCGGTAACACGAACAAAATAACCATTGGATACAAGGGTACCCTCTCCCTAATTCAAGAAGCAGCCACTCTGTTCGCAAAGGAGGTGCATCGATGAAAGTGGCATTTGCGACAACAAATGGCGTCGCGGTAGATGAACATTTCGGCAGGGCAGGCGCCTTTGCCGTTTACGACCTCACCGCTGAAGGTTTTCGCTTCCTCGAAATGCGGAAATTCGCAGACGGCAGGGACACCGCTGTCGAGGACACAAAGGGCATGGGAAGACCGCACGATGACATCGTTGAGAAGAAAGTCAATAAACTCTCTGATTGCAAAATAATCTATCTCACCGAAATCGGCGGTCCCTCCGCATCTCGTCTCATAAGAAAGGGTATTATGCCCGTCAAGGTGAAGGAGATCGTTTCAATTCAGGAATCGCTCAAGAAGCTCCTTGATACGATCAAGACCTCACCGCCCCCGTGGCTTAGGAAGGCACTCCAAGGTAAAGGTCAGGAATAGAGGCCGGCGATTGTTTGGAAAAAAGCGTACGTACAGCAAACAAAGGAGGAACAAAAGATGAAGATGATCAGAGCTTTTATCAGACCTGAAAAGGAACAGGAAGTTGTGCTTGCCCTTGAGGGTGCAGGGTTCCCCTCTCTCACCAAGGTACCGGTCTTCGGACGGGGGAAACAGAAAGGACTGACCGTAGGACCTGTGCACTATGACGAGCTCCCAAAGATCATGATCATGACTGTCGTGGCAAATGACGACGCCGACAAAGTGATTACCATCATCAAGGAAAAGGCGAGGACAGGCTTCATTGGTGACGGAAAGATCTTTGTCAGCCCCGTGGAGGCTGCCTATACTGTCAGGACCGGCGAGGCTGCCCTATGAAAGAGATAACGGCAATCATACGAAGGGACAAGCTTCCCGAGACAAAGAAGGTGATTGAGGAATTGGGATATCCGTCATTAACGATCCAGAGCGTTGAGGGGAGAGGGAGGCAGAAGGGCGCCATGTGTGCAGAGATGGACTCTGAAATGCCTGACAGCTTCTGTACGGCAGTCAAACTGACACCGACACCCTCATCCTACGCCCTCGAGCACACCCTGCCAAAGGTGGCCCTCTTTGTCCCCAAGAGGCTTCTCACTATTGTGGTGCCCGATGATGTTGTTACAAAGATTGTCAAATCTCTCATCAAGGTTAATCAGACCGGAAAGGCGGGGGACGGAAAGATCTTTGTCTCACCCATCGAAGGCGCCTTCAGGGTGAGAACCGGAGAGACTGGTGGAGAGGCAATAGCGTGAAGTGAATAATGGAGTATCACTAAGGAGTTTAAAAGAGGGGAGATTTCATATCAATGCTCCCTTATCTATGTACTTCTTAGTAATTCCCCTCCTTGGAGGGGTGCAGGGGTGGGTCGTCCATGCCCCGCCCTTCGAGGGAGGGGAATGAAGCGCTCATCTGGAAGGAGGAAGATATGTCAATCACAGGATACACGCGCGGGGGACAGACATGGTCCCCGCGGTTCATCGAATCAATCGATGCAAATAAATGCATCGGTTGCGGCCGCTGCTACAAGGTCTGCAGCAGGGAGGTCCTTGAACTTATCGAAAAACCCTTTGAAGGAGAAGATGAGTATGGCGACGATATGGGCAATAAGGTAATGTCCGTTGCCTATCCGGGCAATTGCATCGGTTGTGAGGCATGTTCCAGGGTCTGCACGAAAAGATGCCATCTCCATATTGAGTTGTGAGCGCGGCCGGGGTGATCACATTTTCACCTGCAGAACATGCCTGTTGCCAAAAGAAAGTTTCTCAGGACTCTCCGTCGTTTTCGAGTGCTCTGAGGAAAATATCGACCATTTCTCCTGACGCTTCTACTCAGGCGAAAGGGCGCCTTGCGACCCGATCTTCTCAGGGGGCTGCCAGTTCAGGAGGCGGCTGGAATTGAGCATGATGCCCACGGTGTGGACGATGTGCAAAAGGCCGCCCATGATCGGCGTAATCACACCTGCCGCTCCCAGAGCGACTCCCGCAATGTTTGTGGAGACCGCGAGCCAGTGGTTCTGCTCTATGACCCTGAGTGTCTGCATGCTCATCTGTCTCAGGGTGATCAAACGCCCTATGTTACTGTCCAGCAGCGCGATGTCTGCCGCCTCTATCGCCACCTCCGCGCCCCCGGCTCCCATGGCTACCCCTACATGTGCCTTTGAAATGGCTAGAGCATCATTCACTCCATCCCCCACCATGGTTATCCGGCGGCCGGCTCTCGCGAGTCCTTCCACAAACATTGCCTTTTCCTCAGGCAGAAGCTCGGCCCTATAATCGTCAAACCCCAAGTCCCGAGCCAGAGCCTTTGCCACGGCCTCCGTGTCCCCGGTAATGAGGACGAGGTGAGAGACGCCATCTGTCTTCAGCCAGTTAAGCACATCGACGGTGCCGGGCCGGATCGCATTTGCAACCCCGATGATCCCCTGGACCGCACCGTTTCGTGCAACATAGACGACCGTATGACCTGCATCCACAAGTCTCATCATCTCACTGGTGAAGTAGGTGATATCAACTTCTGACTCTTCCATGAATTGGGCGTTACCTACGAGGATGGTCTCTCTCTGCATCCTGGCCCTGACTCCGCGGCCCAGAACGAATTCACAGACCGCGTGTGTAGGGACGGTGATGCCCCGGGTCTCTGCCTCCTTCACGATAGCAATAGCCAAAGGATGCATATTATGTACCTCGGCGGCAGCCGCCATGGCAAGGAGCCTGTTAGGGTTTTGTCTTGGTGTTCTAGGAAGTATCTTCACCACCTGGGGGTGACCGATGGTAAGGGTACCTGTCTTATCAAAACAGAAGCAGTCCGTCTTTCCTGCGGTTTCAAGATAAAGCCCTCCCTTGATGAGTATTCGCCTGCGGGCGGCATTAGCGAGGGCGGCGGATACCGCCGTGGATGCTGCAAGGGCCGACGCACATGGACACGATACGACGAGCAACACTGTGAACGCCCTGATGAAACTCCCTGTGAGAACGGCCGTGGCTGTTGTGGCGAGTGCACCGAGGCGCACCAGCCGGGCAGCGAGAAGATCCGCAGCTTTCTCGGTAGGCGCCCGATTGGCCAAAGATTCCTGCACGAGCCGCAGTATTCTGTTGAGATAGGTTTCCTCGCCCACCTTCTCTGCATGGACGTAAATTACTCCATGGTGCACAATAGTGCCGGCGTAGACCTTATGGTCAATGGAGCGGAGTTCGAGTCCTGCGCGGCCCGTTATGGATGCCTCATCCACGAGGGCCTCTCCCTTCACTACGACGCCGTCCACGGGGATCTTCTCGCTCGTATGAATTACGACCGTGTCCCCAGGTCGGACTTGTTCTGCCGGGATCTCCCTTTCTCTGCCTTCAACGAGAATAAAGGCGTTCCTTGTGGTGACCTGGAGGGCATCCCGTATTGCCCTTCGAGATCTGTCGGTTATGTAGTCCTCAAGGAGCATGCTCAAACCGCTGATCCATATCACCTCAAGGGCAGTAAGAGCCTCACCCATGACAATGGCAAGGAGACAGGTACCTGCAAGGAACGGGAAGAGGCTGATGCCTTTTCCTCCAGCGCGAACGTCGTTCCAGGCGTGTCGCATGAGGGGAAATGAACCTGCGGCAGCCACCAGGCCCGTAAGACTGAGCGGACCCTGAGGCACCGTTGCCCTGAAGATAAGCCTTCTCACCAGAAGATATACCGAATAACCGGTTATAGCACCAAAATGCAACAGGTTTCCGTGAATAGCGTGGTCGTGTTGAATCTTCCGCCGAGATTCCCGGACCGGGTTATCTCTTCTGCTCTCCTCAGAGACCTTGAGAACCTTCTCCAGCAGTTCGATAATGACTACCGGAGTGGTCTTCTCGCTGTCGTAGGAAATGATGACACTCCCTGTGAGAGGCCTGGCTTCCGCCCGCACCACACCAGTCTCTCTTCCCAGCCTCTTGCTGAAGTCGGCGGCCTTCTCTCCATGCCTCTGGATAAAGGGCACTTTTATCCGGAGGCGGCCCTTCGCGGAATGACAGACTGCCATGCCATCTCTGTGCACTTCCCTTCCCATACGCACATTGTACGCCTGGGGGCGGACAAATGCAATGTGAGAATAAATCGGGACAACGGGCAGGAGTTTGGTTATGTTATGCATCTATCGCGATCATACAAAATTGTTACATTAAATACAGAACTGTCCACCCTGTATATCATGTTCCGGTTTGGTAGTGGAGCAAAATCAAGGGCTTAAAGAGAAGGCATCCATCTTGCTCATGTCGGAGGAAACGCGAAAGTGAGGTGAACCATGATACCAATTGGGGTCAGCAATACAAAAACCAAGAAGAACCCGGATATTGGGAAGACCCATCCGTGCTTCTCAAAGGAAGCGCATCACACATTCGGAAGAATACATCTGCCTGTTGCCCCCGCATGCAACATCCAGTGTAAGTATTGTGTGCGAAAATACGACTGTGCCAATGAATCAAGACCTGGCATTACCAGCAAAGTCATGACACCGCGTGAGGCGGTGGAGCGGGTGCTGCTCCTTATGGAAAGAAACGACCGGATCACTGTCATCGGCATCGCAGGCCCCGGAGATCCTCTCGCAAACGATACGACCTTTGAAGTCTTAGGCGCCATCAATCGGGAGTTCCCTGAACTTACCCTCTGTGTATCCACAAACGGGCTTCTTCTCACCGACAGGCTGCCGGAACTCATGAAATGTGGCGTGAAGAGTCTCACCATTACCATGAATGCTGTGACTCCCGAGACAGCAGAGAAAATATATTCATGGGTATCTTACCGGGGGAAAAAATATATTGGTAAAGAGGCGGCTGCGTGTCTTGTCGCCAACCAGACGCGGGGGCTGAGAAATGCGATTGACGCGGGGTTCATGGTCAAGGTCAATAGCGTCTTTATCCCCGGGATCAACAATGCTGACCTACCCCTCGTTGCATGGCTCGCCGGGATGAGAGGAGCGGAAATCATGAATGTACTTCCTCTTATTCCCCAGGCCGATTTTGCGGATATTAAGGGGCCTTCCCGTGGGATGGTGGATAGGATGCGTGCTGAGTGCACGAGATATATCCCCCAGATGACCCACTGCAGGCAATGCAGGGCTGATGCCTTCGGCGTCCTGGGAGAGGATAGAGACATGGAACTGGAGGCCCTGAACGCGAGAATTGGAGAGGAGTACTGTGAAATGGTTGCCTGAGGCACCCAGCATAACAACGGGGCAGATGTCATGGATAGAAAACTGAGCGAAAGGGAAGTTGAGCGGTACCGGAGACAGTTGATCCTCGGTGGGTTTACCCATGAACACCAGGAGAGACTGAAAGATTCCACTGTACTCATTGCCGGCATCGGTGGACTGGGAGGGACTGCCGCAGTCTATCTTGCGGTGGCGGGAATCGGGAAAATGAAGCTCGCCCATTATGGCAATCTCACCCTTTCGAATATGAACAGACAGATACTCATGAAAGACGACTGGATAGGGAAAAGCAGGGTCATACAGGCAAAGAGAAGTATTCGTGAAATAAATCCTGATGTGGCCATCGAGATCTATAATGAACGGACAACCGGGGAGAATGTTGAGGAGCTTCTTTCAGGCGTGCATCTTGCACTCTCTGCACGACCAAACTTTTCGGAACGCCGCGTTCTGAACGCAGCCTGTGTGAGAAGAAATATTCCCATGGTGGAGGCCGCAATGAACGGCATGGAGGGGTATCTCTTCAATGTCATCCCCGGAGAGACACCCTGCCTGAACTGTCTTTATGCTGAAGACGATCCTCATTGGGAAGAACTAGGGTTCCCCGTTCTCGGGGCGGTATCCGGAATGTTAGGCTGCATCATGGCGCTGGAAGCGATAAAGCTGCTCACCGGCTTTGGAAAACCGCTTGCCTCCCAGGTGCTTCTGTTTAATACTGTTGACATGGAATTCAGGAAACTCAGGATTAAAAGGGACGGTGGGTGTAAAATATGCGGGGATGTGATTTACAAAGGGATAGCCGAGGGGAAACAACATTATGAGTGCGTATAACTTTGCAGATAGATCAAAAGATAGGAGAGACCTATGAAAGCCAAATATCTTTATGTTCTTTTCTTTTTCATGTCGGTATCGTTCATGCTGCAACACGTTGCAGTAGCCGAAAGGACTCGGGAGATTACCGTCTCGGCAGCCATAAGTCTCAAGAAAGCCTTTGAGGAGATCGGCAGGCTCTATGAATCGAAGCATAAAGGATTAAGAGTTTCATTCAACTTCGGAGCTTCTGGAGACTTAATGAGACAGATTGAAGGCGGCGCTCCTGTTGATGTCTTTGCATCGGCCGCGCAAAAAGATATGGACGAGGCGGAAAAGAAGGGGCTTATCCTTTCAGGATCGAGGGCCGATTTTGCTGCTAATGCCGTGGTGCTTGTGGCTCCCGCAACTGCAAAAATGCCGATAAAATCCTTTGAGGATCTTAAGACGGACAGCATAAAGAAGATCGCCGTCGGCAACTCCAAAACCGTGCCCGCAGGGAGATACGCCGAGGAGGTTTTCCACTATTACAGAATTTTTGATACGATAAAGGATCGACTCATCCTCACCGAGAACGTGCGCCAGGCCCTGGACTACGTCGCTCGCGGTGAAGTTGACGCAGGGGTTGTGTATGCGACTGATGCGATGACCAGGCCGAAAGAGGTCAGCATCGTTGCGACCGCTCCCGAGGAGAGTCATAAGCCTGTGGTGTATCCTATAGCGGTCGTGAAAGATACGAGGAACGAAGCGGCGGCGAAGGACTTCATCGCCCTTGTGCTGTCACCCGAAGGACAGAAGATCCTTGAGAAGTACGGTTTCAAGAAACAATAGACATGAAAGGATGAAGTGAGCATGGAGACCGGCACGCTTTTTTCGATGAGGCTCTCGCTTCAGGTGGCAGCGGTCGCAACGTTCTTTGTGGTCCTTGCCGGAACAGCCATTGCCTACTTCCTGGCGCGGAGGGACTTCAGGGGACGGGAATTCCTCGATATGCTGTTCACGTTGCCCCTCGTGCTTCCCCCGACGGTGACCGGCTACTACCTGATCGTCATCTTCGGAAGGAATGGCCTGATCGGCAGGACCGTCTATGAGCTGACGGGCTTTACGATCATGTTCACGTGGTATGCGGCCGCACTGGCCTCGTTTGTCGTTGCCCTGCCGCTCATGATAAAAACTGCGAGGGCTGCGATAGAATCGGTGGACCGTAATCTCGTCAACGCCGCCTACACGTTGGGTCACGGGGAGGCCTCCACAGCATTCAAGGTAATAATCCCTCTCGCAAAGAGAGGAATTCTTGCCGGCACCGTGCTTTCCTTTGCACGGGCCATGGGGGAGTTCGGAGCGACCCTGATGATGGCCGGGAATATTCCGGGAAGGACCGACACCATGCCGCTCGCCATCTACGGCCTTGCAAGCAGCGGCGAGTGGACGAAGGCCCACGCAATGGTTGCCCTGCTCACGGCCATGTCCGGCTTCTTCCTCTATCTCGCGAACACATATTCAAAGAGAGGCATATAATGGGGCTCTCGCTCAGACTCAAGAAGAACGTGAACGGTTTCAAACTCGATGTGGCGTGGGAGATCGGCAACGAGCTTGGGGTGCTTTTCGGCTATTCGGGCTCAGGAAAATCAATGACGCTTCAACTAATCACGGGTCTGCTGAGACCCGACGAAGGCAGAATCCGCTCAGGCGGTAAGACTTACTTTGACAGCGAAGAGGGGATTGACACCCCGCCCCAGGCCCGCTCCTTCGGCTATGTGTCTCAGGATCTGGCCTTATTCCCCCACATGACCGTCATGAGAAACATTCTTTTCGGCGCGCCGGCGGTGCTCAAAAAGGAAAGGCTCTTGAGGGCTCAGGAAATGATAGAGGCCTTCAAACTTGCCGGCATTGAAGACCGCTATCCCTCCGAGATATCGGGAGGCCAGAAGCAGAGGGTTGCCTTTGCTCGGGCGCTCATCCGTCATCCGGACCTTTTATTGCTTGATGAACCCTTCTCAGCCCTGGACCAGCCCCTCCGCACAGAGATGAGGCATTTTCTTAAGGAGGTGAGACAGCGGTTCGAAATACCCGTCATTCTTGTGACCCACGACTGCAATGAAGCGGCATTTCTCGGGGACAGGGTTATTGTGTACTCTCACGGAAGGATCCTGCAGACCGGTTCGTGGGAGCAGGTCTCGACCGAGCCTGTAAGCCCCGAAGTGGAAATTCTCGTCGGGCCGGAAAGGACCTCGACGCAGATCCGTGAGACGTTCAACTCCTCCTGTAAGACTCGGGGTGAGAGGAACAGAACGAGCGGGATCCCCGTTTGACGAGCACCTTCATGCGGCGGCAGTTGCACATGACCACTTGCGAATGCTCCGTGAAAAACAAAGTCTATCTCATCGATGTGACGAACAGGGACGGAGTCCAGACGTCAAGAATTATGCTCCCGAAGCTCTCCAAAACGATGCTGAACATCTACCTTGACGAAATGGGGGTTTATCAGAGCGAAATAGGATTCCCCACGCTGAAGCACGAGATACACTATATCAACGCAAATCTCGATTTGGCAGGAGCAGGCGGTATCAAAAGGCTCCATCTTCAGGGGTGGTGCAGGGCATTGCCTGATGACGTTGAACTTTCCTTCAGGAACTGTCCGGATCTTCGCCACCTCAATCTTTCCGTATCCACATCACCTCTCATGATACAGGGGAAGTTCCAGGGCAGAAAGACATGGAAGGACGTTGTGGAATCGATGTACAAGTCCACAAGGCTGGCAAGGCAGATGGGAGCGGCAACGGTGGCGGTGAATGCTGAAGACGCCTCCCGGACAGACCTGGACAAACTCATTGAGTTCGGGCTGGCAGGGAAAGAGGCCGGTGCAGACCGCATGAGATACTGTGACACCCTTGGGGTCGATGATCCGATTACCCTCTATGAGCGAATAAAGGCGCTCACATCGGCTACCAAACTCCCCATCGAAATGCATTGCCACAATGACCTCGGCATGGCAGAGGCTGTTTCTGTGGCGGGCGCCCAGGGCGCGATAGAAAGCAATGTTGCCTCCTACATCAACACAACAATTAATGGCTACGGGGAGCGGGCTGGGAACTGCGACCTGGTATCAACGGTCCTTGCGCTGAAGTTTTCCCATGCATTAAAGGGTAAGATACCCTTAGACGAACACATCAACCTCAAAACAGCCTGGAAAATCGCGAAATATGCTTCCTATGCCTTCAATATTCCCATACCGATAAACCAGCCCGGTGTCGGCGCCAATACCTTTGCCCATGAATCAGGGATCCATGCAGATGGCGCCCTGAAGGACAGGCGGAGCTATGAGCTCTTTGATCCAGAAGATGTGGGGCGGGGCGAACCTGAGTTGATCGAGACGGGAAGGATCATCACGACCGGGGAATACGGCGGCATAAAGGGCTTCAGACATGTATACGACAAGCTCGGCATCAGCTTCCCCAACGACAAAGAGGCTCGAAAGATCCTCGAACTCGTCCAGTTTGCTAACCTCCACACCCAGAAACCTCTGACCGATGATGAACTGCGGTTCATCGCGACCTACCCTAAGATTGTGCAAAAGATTCTCGTAGTGCAGCCGTAAGGTTACTTTCCATTTGCATAAAACTGACATGTTCGGGAAGGCGGGTATGGTGAGAAGCCTTGTATTGCGATACCTTTGATCGAACAAAGATGTCTGTTCGGACCGGACGAGAGAGCCCGATCTCAGACGTTCTCTTCGTTGCGACTTATTTTCTTGCTTTCCTGCCGGCCTTACTCTTTCCCTCTGTCCGTTCTTTCATACTGAGAAGGCGACCCAGCAGCCGGGCGATATCATCGATTCTGCTCAGTATCGTTTCCTGCATCTTCATAATCTCATCCAATCGAGCCTTTATCTCTTCGATCTCGTCGATTTCCTGAATATCCTTGATCTGGTCCATACCTAACTTCTCATCTCCGTTAGCCAGAAATTCGTCAGGGAAAAACGTCCCCAATTCCAGAGGCCTTTGGCAGCTGAACATCCCTTCAAAAACAGGGTCGCCACCAGCGGCCCATGTACCTGGCAGTCCTTAATTCTGCTGTGAATGATGACGAAAGACGCTCAATGCGGCCCTTGCCTGATTCCTCACCACCGTATCACTGTCCTTCTCTGCTATACGCTCCAGATAGGGAATTGCCTGAGGGTTTCCGATCTCTTCCAGGGCTTTTATCGCGCTTAATTTTATGCTCACACGTTCGTCATCCAGCACATTGAGCAAGTACGGAACTGACTTTGAACTCCTGATCTTGCCAAGCGACCTTATTGACGCCTCTCTCGTGAGAAGTTCGCGGTCATTGATGCCGCCGATGAGGGCTTCATCGAGTCGTTTGTCATCCCTGAAGTTGCCGAGGGCCGTGGCAGTGTAAGACTTTATGGCCGGACATTCCCAGCTCAGCATACTGTCATTAAAGATGTCAAGAAGACTCTCCAGTGCCTTTGGATCTCCGGTCTCGCCGAGCAATTGAATTGCCCTGACCCTGACTTCGGTATGCTCTCCTCCAAAGTTGGCCACTTCTATCAGCATGGGCAACGACCTTTCGTCCCGGGAAGCGCCCAGCTTCTCGACGCCTGCCAAACGAACCTTCCAGTCCTTGCTATTGAGGTCCTCCGTAATCTCGCGCATATCTTCCGACGCCGAGACCGTCATGGGAGATATCGTTGCTATCAAAAGCGCGACGGACACCAAAACCCTTCCGGAAAACTTGCTGCATATAGGAACCATTCCATACCTCCTTCATCTTCAGGAATCCTTACCTGCTATTTTACCAAATTATTTTACCAAAAAGTCTCGAAAAGGCGACCTCTTTTCTCATGACTTCTTCCTCTTGCAATGTTGCCTTCTGGTGATATAATGTACTCGGAGAGTAAATACGGAACGGAAAGGAGGTGATATCATGAGAAAGGTGATACCATTGTTCGTATCATGTTTTGTCCTGTTTTCCCTCGTCTTCGGATGCGCTTCAAAAGATTATGTCAAACAACAGATTGACCCTCTTGTAGACAGAATAAGCAAACTTGAGGCGAGGGTTTCGGCTCTTGAGGCCAGGATGGCAAAGGGAGGCGAGCCAATGCCCATGACGTCTGCCGAAGCGCAGGATGCGAAGAAGATGGCCATGGAAGCAAAAGCGCTGGCTGAGGAAGCTAAGAAATGCTGTGACAGAGGGGACACCGGCGCTGCTATGGATGCAGCAAAGAGAGCTGAAGCCGCTGCAAACAGGGCTGAAGCAGCTGCCGCAAAGGCAGCAAAGTCCTTTGAGCTGCAACAGAAGAAATAGAACTGTCTGCTATAGTCAAACGGCGAATTGGGGCCTTCGGGCCCCTTTCATTTCCGTCTTCCCGAAAGAACGTCCTTTGCTCCGTCATGGGGGGCCATGCTTTCACCCGAGATATCAACAGGTATACCACGCTTTTCTTCTGCCGCAAGATAGAGTCTTCCGGTATCAATACGTCCGAGAAACCCCTTCTTTATCAGCAGACGAACGGCCTCCTGAAAATAATTCATTCCCTGATGATCATCATGAACTTCGATATATACCCTGTGGTTCCTGAGGCCCACCTTTACGGGCTGACGAACAATCGTCACTTTAACACCAACGGGGGCAACCTGAAAAAGCTTCGGGATATCCTCGGGATAGAGCCTTATACATCCATGACTGACCCTTCTCCCGACACCCCAGGGCTTGTTCGTTCCGTGAATGAGAATAGTTCCCAATGAAAGCCTTAATGCGTGAGAACCAAGGGGATTATCAGGCCCCGGAGGGACTACGGCTGGCAGCCACGGCTTTTCATTCTTGATAGATTCAGGAACGTGCCAGGCCGGCTGGACGATCTTCTCTACAACCCTGAACTCCCCGGTAGGGGTGTCGTTTCCCTCGCTGCCGATCCCGATGGGAAATGTCATGACGAGTCGGGACGCTCCCTGCCGGAAGAAATAGTAGAGTCGCAATTCAGAAAGATTGATAACGATCCCGTCATAGGATTCCTCATCAGGGAGTATCCATGAGTGAGGTACCGTCACCAGAGCGCCCGTTCCCGGGACAAAGGGGTCAAGGAGGGGGTTCGCATCAGCAATCTCGTTATAACCTATTCCTGATGCCCTCGCTAGTTCGATCAACGATTCCCCATCCCTCACTCTGTGATCTCTCACCCAACCGATAACCGTACTGCCGTTACCATATGGATAGGCTTCTGTGCCGGCCTGGAGAAGACTTGGAACAAGGAGAAAGGATAGTAACAGGAAGACCATTCCTTTCATCCTTTGTAAGGCCTGTACATCATAACTATTAAGAGTCATTCACCTCTCCTTAAGACGTCACGATTGATCTGTGTTGTTTCATATTATACACAATCAAGCACTTTCGGATAATCTTTCGAAACCCATATTTCGCATGGTACATTCTTTTATCGCAAGAGGGCCGCTCAGGAAGTAGACAATGCTCCAAGAATCGCAGCTTAACCTATCATGCCTAAAATCTATATTCTGAATTGTTCGGATCAAAGTCTGCTTCGGTGAGTCCCGCATGAAGCTTTACAGCTTCATATCCGTAACTCTCCAGCAGGGAGTCATCCCAATCATAGATGTGCACCCTGATCGGCACTTTTGTCTCCACATCAAAATTCATCAAGGCCCGATAACAGTAATAATATTTTGTCTTATCCTTGGGAAAGATGATCTCAACCTTTCTCGTAGTCCTTCCGTATACTTTCTCCTCGCCGTGCTCTTTAATATTAACCTCTTGGGCGTTTGTGCTCTTCTTCAGGTTCGTTCTCATGAGTTTGACAAGGTTTTCAAGCCCGGAATCCGTAATAGGATGTCGGCTGCCCTTCATAATTAAAGTACCTTTGGGATCGATATTTAGCGTTATCATCCCTGCAATGCCGCATTCGCGAACCTTTATGAGATTGTCATTATATCCTTCGGCATAGAGCGCTTCGCGCCCTTTATAAGGTTCTTTTATCCATTTCATATAGACCTTGAAAGGTTTTTTAAATTTAAGAAAGATAGTTTCTTCGTCAGTCAGTCTCTGTTGTATCCTCTCCCGTTTATGAAAAATTGCAGTATAGCTGTCCGTTCCTTCGAGTGTCGACTCAGCCTCATTTAGCCAGTTTTCAAGATCTCTCTTATCATATGCTCCGACTAGCGACGCACAAAATGCAAAGACAAGCAACAAGAAGATGATGCCACCCATCAACTTCCGATTATGCATCATTACCTCCTATTATCCTGATTACCTCTTATTATCCCAGGCATTCTCTCCTCACCGTGGTGATCATGGCCGGCTTAAGGTTTTCTTCAGTATATCATAGCTAATGAGCAGAGAAGATGATGTTGCTGCCTGGATTCATTTTTTCCAAAAGAGTGTTTCTGCTTGACAGCGGTCGGATAGTCAGAGTAGAAAAAATATGTTTTTTGGGGGGAACTCATGTTAGACGGAAAACTCGATAGCATTACAAAAGTTATATTAGCCGACCGCGATTATACGAGACATCGAGTAGTTACGCCCGACACGACATCTATGGTGGATTGCGAAGGATGAAGAATGCCGGAGTTATCGAGTTATAATAACTCGTTAATGAAATCGTCCGTTGCCAAAAGGCACACAATGTGCTATTCTATCAATAGATGAAGCATATCAATTGGAATACAGAAAAGAGTCTGAAACTTAAAGAATCAAGAGGCATTTGTTTTGAGGATATTGTTTTCTATATTGAAAAAGGCGACATTTTAGATGACTATCTACACCCGAATCGGAAAAGGTATCCGGAACAGCGGATAATGGTAATCGGAATAAATAATTATGCTTATCTTGTCCCATATGTCGAGGATGCAGAAGAAATATTTCTGAAAACCATTATCCCCAGTAGAAAGGCAACAGATATTTATTTCGGAGGAGAGAAATGAAAGCTAAATTAACTAAAGAAGAACAGGAAATTTTGGACAGTTTTGAGAAAGGCGAATGGATTCCGGTTAAGAACCTTTCAAAAAGAAAAGCCGAACTGATGAAGTATGCACGGAATACTCTTAAAAAAGATAAAAGGCTGAATATAAGAATTTCCGAAAGAGACCTGACTGAATTGCAAAAGAAGGCGGTGAGCGAAGGCTTGCCTTATCAGACATATGTTTCCAGTATAATTCATAAATTTGTGACTGGAAAACTGGTGGAGGCAAAAAATTAGGCTGCTAACAAATCACTCGTGCGGATGGCAGTCGTTATGCGGCGGCATTTCATCATTCAAATTCAGAGCGGTGGATGCCGGACTGCCGTATGATAGACTGCAGGGTGCCAATTCTGATCTCATGATGTGCCAGGGACTGGAATAGTAATCGTACTGTCTTCTGCATAACGATGTGGCTTCCTCTCCTTCTCACCTCGGTGAAGCCATGCCGGGCAAGAATCGCACAGACCTCTCTCCCGGACAATAGACGAAGTTTACCCAACCGCTACCTCAATATGCGTAACAAATATATCGCCGGGAGAGGCGGTTTCAAAAAATAATTCTAACTCTCTTATCACTAATGATGAGCTATCACTGTGCTTCATTCTTTCACTTTGAAAATAATATCCCCTGTTTCTGTCCACCGATATTTTCATAATTGTTATCAGACTTCTTCCCATGAGGTGTCGAGCGTTTAAAAAGAAGGAAACAAGCCCTTTCCGATTGCATCCCTATCTACGAATCTGTTATATTCAACCGTTCTTTCAGATGGAGGATTCTGTCCGATGAGTTACATATCTATCATAGGCGCCGGAAGCTGGGGGACTACCCTCTCCTGCCTCCTTGCAGAGAAAGGGTATGACATCTCGCTCTGGGTACATGAGAGGGACCTCTGTGAGGAGATGAAGATCACGAGGGTCAACAGGACCTATCTGCCAGGGGTCACCGTTCCTGATGACGTTGCCATCACGAATGATCTCAGCACAGCCCTCAGGAACGCCCGGTATGTACTCAATGTGGTACCGACGCAATACACGAGAGAAATCATCACGAGTGCCGTTCCATACATCGCGGACGGCGCAGTCATAATCAACGCCTCAAAGGGCATAGAAAAGAAAACCCTTCTCACCGTCTCGTCCATCATAAGAGAGGTGACGAGTCATCAGGTCGCCGTGCTCTCAGGCCCAAGTTTCGCCCTTGAGGTTGTAAGGAAACTCCCGACGGCTGTCACCCTCTCCTGCCAAGATGCGTCTACTGCCTTACTCTTGCAGGAGATCTTTAATACCCACTATTTCAGGGTTTATACCCATGATGATGTCCTGGGAGTCGAACTGGGCGGGGCTCTGAAGAACGTGATAGCGATTGCATCAGGCATCTGCGACGGTCTTGAACTCGGACACAATGCAAGGGCCGCACTCCTGACAAGGGGTCTGGCTGAAATCGAACGCCTGGGCATAAGCATGGGTGCCGAAGAGCAGACATTCTCGGGTCTCAGCGGACTTGGGGACCTTATCCTCACTTGCACCGCTCATCTTTCCCGGAATTATACCGTCGGCAAGAAACTCGGTCAGGGCATGAAGCTGAACGATATCCTTGCTGAGACGATGAGCGTGGCCGAAGGAGTGGCCACCGCAGAATCGGCGTACGAACTCTCTCAAAAATACGACGTGCAGATGCCGATCGTAGAACAGATCTATATGGTCCTTTACAAAGACAAGTCGCCCGCCCTCGCCGCAAACGACCTGATGAACCGTACTCTCAAGACCGAGTTTCATGGATAGCTCCCGGGTAAGGGAAATCCTCTCCGCCGTCAAATCGGGAGAGTTGTCTCCCGAAAAGGCCCTTGGAAAGCTGAAAGACCTTCCCTATGAAGACATCTCCTTTGCAAAGGTCGATCATCACAGGCATCTGAGACAGGGAATTCCGGAGGTAATCTTCGCAAAGGGCAAGACTGCCGAAGCCATCAGGGCCATCGCCCTGTCCATGTATAAGAAGAGCAAGAGGTTTCTCATAACAAAGGCGACGAAGGAGATCTATGAGAGCCTCGATATGAAGGATGCCCTCTTCCATCCCGCCTCCGGCACAATCTCAATCGGGACAGACATCGGGGGGAGGGGCTCTGTCCTTGTTGTCTCAGCAGGGACATCCGATATACCCGTTGCTGAAGAGGCGGCGGTCACGGCCGCATTTCTCGGCAGCAAGACAGCAACAGAATACGACATTGGCGTCGCAGGCATTCACCGGCTCCTCGACAAGAGAACCCTTCTCTCCTCAGCGAGGGTCATTGTAGTTGTCGCCGGAATGGAAGGCGCCCTGCCCTCCGTCGTCGGCGGACTCACCGATAGACCGGTCGTCGCAGTGCCGACGTCAACCGGCTATGGAACGAGCCTCGGAGGCCTCACCGCTCTCTTTGCGATGCTGAACTCCTGCGTCCCGGGTATCGCCGTCATGAACATTGACAACGGCTTCGGCGCCGGGTGTCTCGCCCACAAGATAAATACGCTATAATTTCCTTATGCACCACGATGGAGAAAGACGTCTCACCCTATCCTTCTCGATAACGCTTCTGATCCTCGTTGCGGAGGTTGCGGGAGGACTGCTGAGCAACAGTCTTGCTCTCCTCAGTGATGCCGGACATGTCCTGACCGATGCCTTCGCCCTCGGCTTGAGCATAATCGCGATGAAAATAAGCCGAAGACCTTCAGATTATCGGGCAACCTACGGGTACCAGCGTGTCGGTCTCCTCGCGGCAGTGGCAAACGGTATCAGCCTTCTCGCCATATCAGGATTCATCTTCTATGAAGCCTACCAACGTTTTGTGGCGCCACCCTCCGTTGATGTCCCGCTGATGCTCGGGATCGCGGCCTTCGGACTCGCCGGCAACATCGCCATGGCCTTGATCATCGGCCATAGACATGAAGACCTGAATATCAGGAGTGCCTGGCTCCATGTACTGGGAGACACCCTGTCGTCCCTCGGTGTCATTCTGTCCGGTCTCGTCATCTACTTTACGAAATGGCCTTACGCAGACCCCCTTGCCAGTGTCATCATCGGCATCGTCATTATCACAGGGGGCACAAGGGTGGTGAAAGAGGCCCTCCTCATATTCCTCGAGATGACGCCTGCCGGCTTCCATGCAGAAGAGATCGCAAAGAAGATCTGCAATATGCCTGAAGTGATGGGCGTGCATGACGTCCATATCTGGTCTGTCGCCCACAGGAAAATTGCCTTTACAGCCCATATCTGGGTCCATGACCAGAAGTTAAGCGAGGCTGAAGGGATTCGGAAAGCGATCGAGACGTTGCTCATGGATATGGGGATCAACCACATCATCCTTCAGTTTGAGTGCGCCGAATGCGCCGAGAACGAACTCTACTGCCAGATCCATGCAAAGGAGTAACCGTCAGTCGGGTGCCCTGCCGACACGAAAAGACTCTCTGCGCCCCCCCGCGAGCAGCGCTACCGGAAAATCCGAGAGAGCCCCTCTCAAATGCAAGACCGTATTGCCGCCCTTACGGGAACCCTTGATCTCTTCCCCCGTAAAGACGTTGCGGTATGATGTCACGTTCCCATCAAAGGGCAGCAGGACGTAAGAGTCTTTCCATACGGCCCTGCTCACCATGCGCGCTCTCGGACCCGAAGCAAGGGAGGCAAAGAATCTGGGAGCAATCACCAGCGCTACCTCCTCGTCCAGTCTCCGTGCAAAGGCACAGACATGAGATGCCTTTGGACCTCCCGTTTCCAGAGGGATATATTCTCCCCCTTCAAAGACCTCCCTCTTCTGCTTCCGGAAGTTCAGGGCCTTGTATACTAGGTAAAGTTTTATCTTGCCGTCGAAGGGGGAGGCACACAGTTCCCGCGCCAGCTTCAGTTGGCCGATGAGGGACTCCCTCCGCTTCAATTCCGAGAGCATCTCCATCCTCGTATCATAGTCGACGGTCCTGCGATTGTCGGGGTCCACGAGGTTGAGGTCGCATGTCTCGCTCCCCTGGTAGAAGTCAGGTGCGCCGGGCGAAGTGATCTTGAGCAGGACCTGTGAAAGGGAGTTGAGCATGCCGGAGGCGGCGATCATTTTCTGAAAGGGCTCAAGCTCTCTCATGAATTTGTTACGGGGCACTGCTTCCATGATCGCCTCAATAAACGAGAGAAGGGCTTCCTCGTATTGAGGGGCCGGATTGATCCAGCTGGTATTGACCTTCGCCTCCCGCACCGCTTTGAGCATATATTCCTTGACGCGCTCCTTAAAGATCCCTCGATTATCGCGGACTGAAGGGTCGATCGGCCATGCGCCGACAAGGGTCTGATACAGGAGGTACTCTTCGTTGCGGTCGGGAACGGGCTGTCCGTCCACGAGGGCCTTCTTCTTCTTGTTTTCCGCGGCCGCCTTCATGAGAAAAGCTCTCCAGCGCTCGGGAATTTCAGAGAGCACATTAATCCGAGCCCTAACGTCTTCGCCGCGCTTTGTATCGTGCGTTGAGGATGTAATGAGGGAATGGGGCGCTTTTCCCGGTGGATTTGAGAATGTTCGCGCAAGCCTTGAAGCCGAAAGCCCCGTATATCTTCTCCACAGTGAACCTTCTTTCCAAAAACGTGTTTGGATATGTAAGCCCTGATCAACCAAAGTATACAGGCAAAATGCGAACGCGGCAACTGCGGAGGGGGAAAGATTCCGGACAGGGCCGGAATGACTATCGAAGAAGGAATGCTTCAATAAAATACCGGCGGTTCAACCCACTGCCCATAAGAACGACGTTACAGTAAAAAAGTCAAGCAGTTCCTTGCAATTATCCTGAATTATCGGATAATATTAACTTATGGTTCAAGTATTGCTTAAGAAAATATTCGGAACGAAGAACGAACGGGAACTGAAGCGGCTCTGGCCCATGGTCGACAGGATCAATTCCTTCGAAGCCGCTGTCGCCTCCCTCACTGAATCAGAGCTGAAAGACAAGACCGCAGAATTCAGGAGGCGGCTCGAAGAGGGTCAGACTCTTGATGAAATCCTCCCCGAGGCCTTTGCTGTCGTGCGGGAGACATCAAAGAGGGTCCTGAACATGAGGCACTTTGATGTGCAACTCATCGGCGGCATCGTGCTCCATGAAGGAAAGATCTCGGAGATGAAGACCGGCGAAGGAAAGACCCTTGTCGCCACTCTGCCGGTATACCTCAATGCCCTCTCTTCAAGGGGCGTCCACGTTGTCACGGTCAACGATTACCTTGCCCGAAGGGACGCACGCTGGATGGGGCCCCTTTACAATTTCCTCGGCATGAGTGTCGGCGTCATCGTCCACGGCCTTACCGACGAAGAGAGGCAGGCAGCCTACAACGCAGACATAACATATGGAACGAATAATGAATTCGGCTTTGATTATCTGAGGGATAATATGAAATACGATATATCCCACTATGTCCAGAGGGAGCTGAATTACGCCATCGTCGACGAGGTCGACAGCATCCTCGTCGACGAGGCGAGGACGCCGCTCATCATATCCGGCCCTTCCGAGGATTCGACAGACAAGTACTACAGAATCGACAAAATTATCCCGAAGCTCAGGAAGGATGCGGACTACACCATCGATGAAAAGGCGAAGACGGCGATCCTGACTGACGAAGGGAATATGAAGGTTGAACGCTCCCTCGGCATATCAAACCTCTATGACCCCTCCAACATCGAGATCGTCCATCACGTGCTCCAGGCCCTTAAGGCCCATACCCTCTTCAAGAGGGACGTTGACTATGTTGTAAAGGACGGCGAAGTCCTCATCGTCGACGAGTTCACCGGAAGGCTCATGCCCGGAAGGCGGTGGAGCGACGGGCTCCATCAGGCCGTAGAGGCAAAGGAAGGGGTCAAGATCGAGAGCGAGAATCAGACCCTTGCCACGATCACCTTTCAGAACTACTTCAGGATGTACAACAAACTTGCCGGTATGACGGGCACCGCCGATACCGAGGCCGAGGAGTTCGCAAAGATCTACAACCTCGAAGTAGTCGTCATCCCCACGAACAGACCGATGATAAGGGCCGACCACCAGGATTCGATTTACAAGACCGAAGCCGCCAAATTCAAGGCAGCCATAGCGGAGATAGAGGAATTGCACAAGAAAGGACAGCCTGTCCTTGTCGGAACCATTTCGATAGAGAAGTCAGAGGTGCTGAGCGCGATGCTCAGAAAAAAGGGGATCCCCCATTCGGTGCTGAACGCAAAATACCATGAGAGAGAGGCAGAGATCATCGCACAGGCGGGACGGAGCGGCTCGGTCACGATAGCGACAAACATGGCCGGCAGGGGCACGGACATCGTCCTCGGGGGTAATCCGGGAGGTCTCGTAAAAGACCTTCTGGCCGACAAGAAAGATCCGACCGAGGAGGACTCTCGGCGCGCCCTTGAGAAGGCACGGGAGATGTGCAGCAAGGATAAAGAGCAGGTGATAGCAGCCGGCGGACTTCATATTCTTGGAACAGAGCGTCATGAGGCACGAAGGATAGACAACCAGCTTCGGGGACGTTCAGGCAGGCAGGGAGACCCCGGCTCTTCGCGGTTCTACCTGTCTCTCGAAGATGACCTCATGAGGATCTTCGGTTCCGACAGGATCTCCGGCCTCATGGGCAAGCTCGGCATGGATGAGGATATCCCGATAGAAAACAAGATGGTTTCGAAGGCCATTGAGAATGCCCAGAAGCGTGTCGAGGCGCATAACTTTGACATCAGAAAGCATCTCATCGAATATGACGATATCATGAATAAACAGAGGACCGAAATCTACGGCTTCAGGCGTGAAATCCTCCAGGGAGAAAACCTCAGGGAGAGAATCATCGATCTCCTGGAGGACGTAGCTGACGAGCTCATGGGCATCTACTGCCCTGAAGAGCGACATGCTGAGCAGTGGGACATAAAAGGCCTGAAAGACGCCTTCTTCGGAATATTCTCTGTGCCCCTTGAAGAGGTCCCCGAGGACCGTCAGCAGTTGCGGGATGCCCTTCTGTCCGCCGCAAAGGCTGCGTACGGAGGGAAGGAAACTGGTATCGGCGCAGACATGATGCGTTATCTTGAAAAGATGATGTTCCTCCAGGTCCTTGATACCCAGTGGAAGGACCATCTCCTTGGGATGGACCATCTTAAGGAGGGGATAGGGCTCAGGGGCTACGGCCAGAGAGACCCCCTCACGGAATACAAGAGAGAGGCCTTCGACATGTTCGCGGCGCTCACGGAGAGGATCTCGATGGAAACCCTCTCCAGGCTCTTCAAGATACAGATACGCGAAGAGGCCGTGAGAAAGGAGCAAGTCCTGAGAAAGCAGACCGTACGGTATAACAGGGGTGAAGGCTCCGAGGGTAACCAGCCTGTCACCAAGGGCAAGAAGATCGGGAGGAACGACCCATGCCCCTGCGGGAGCGGTAGGAAATACAAGAAGTGTTGCGGTGTAAATGCCTGAGATATTCATTATAGGGAAAGAACTCCTCAACAAGAACTTCGACTTCCTTAAGAAACACGGTACCCTTTCAAAACTCAAGTCCATCAATGATCTTAAGATAACGGCTAAGGGCGGGGCCACCCTGCTCGTCATCGACAAGACACAGAGCAGGGAGAGCTCTTTCATGGATTTCTCGAAACGACTCTCTGACGTGCCGAAGCTTATCGTATCCTCCGACGGCTCCTCAAGGGGGCTCGCTCCGTGGCTGAAGTTGCCCCTTACCTTGCCGACGAGGAACCCTGATGACAGAGAACTCTCTTTTCTTGCCCGACATCTCATCTCACAGAAGACAAATCTCCAGGACAGCATACGTCTGAAGGAGGAACTCTCCTGCTCGAGGTCGGAGCTCGATCTTCTCGAGGTCATAGGGAAGATCCTCATTTCCGATATCGCCATCGACGATATGCTCGGGGTCATCATGAAGAACGTAAAGAAGGCCCTCGGGGCGGCAGCGTGGTATGTTTTTCTGCTCAATGAGGACACCGGTGAGCTTGTCCTCGAAAGAACCGATGATAAAAAAAGCAAACAACAGCAGGAGCAGAAATTGAGGCGCGGGGAAGGGGTCGCCGGCTGGGTGTTTAAGGAGGGGATTCCCGTCATTGTCCCCGATGTCTCACAGGACAAGCGTTGCATGCATTATTCAGCTCAACAGAAGGGCTCCCATGCAGTCTCACTCATCTCAGTCCCGATCAAGACGGCCGATCATACCCTAGGAGTAATAGAATTCGTCGGCAAGGCAGCAGGAAGGCCCTTTACCAAAGACGATCTTGATCTCCTCATGCGGACCCTTGATTATGCCGCCCTCGCCATAAAGGTTGCTTCACTCTATCAGAAGATGGCCGATCTTTCCGTTACCGACGATCTGACAAAACTTTTCAACAGCCGCTATCTGAACCGGACCATTGAAGTGGAAATACAGAGATCTGAGCGTTCCCACGTATCCGTCTCGCTCATTTTCATGGATATCGACTACTTCAAGGAGGTGAATGATCATCACGGACATCTGACGGGAAGCAAACTCCTTGTGGAAATCGGCCAACTCTTGCTGAAGAACCTCCGTTCCATTGATATCGTCGCACGATACGGCGGCGATGAATTCGTCATCGTCCTTCCCCAGACCGGTCCTGACGTAGCCGAAGGGGTTGCTGAAAGGATACGCAGGGAAGTCGAACAGAATGTCTTCCTGAAGAAGGAGGGCCTTTCCATTAGAATAACTGCCAGTTTCGGTGTTGCTTCATACCCGGAACATGCAAAGTCGAAGGACGATCTTCTTCGTCTTGCCGATGAGGCCATGTACCGGGTGAAAAATTATACGAGAAACGGTGTTTATGCTATAATTTAAAAATGGCCTTCTTCAATTATGTAACAAAAGAAATCACCCTGAAGGTTGTTTACTACGGCCCCGGCCTGAGCGGAAAAACAACGAATCTCCAGCACCTCTATTCCGTTCTCGATCCTGCATCCCGCGGGAAGTTTATATCCCTCGCAACAGAGGCCGACAGGACACTCTTCTTTGATTTCCTGCCCGTTGACCTCGGAAAGATCCGGGAGTTTACGCTCCGGTTCCAGCTCTATACCGTTCCCGGGCAGATACGGTACAACGCGACGCGAAAGCTCGTTCTGAAAGGCGCAGATGCCATCATCTTTGTCGCAGACTCCCAGAGGGAGATGAGGGAGCAGAACCTTGAGAGTCTCGAAAACATGAAGGAAAACCTTGTGGCGAACAACATCGATCCCGACTCCATTCCCATGGTCATTCAGTATAATAAACGTGACCTTCCCAATGTCCTGCCTCTTGAGGAACTGGAGAGGGATCTGAACAAAAGACACTTTGAATTTACCGAGGCGGAAGCGGTCAAAGGCAAGGGAGTGATGGAGACCTTCCGCGTTATCACAAAGACCCTTGTCAAGGACATTGCCCGAAAGCATAAAGTGGATATCGCTCCTGCCAAAGATGAAGGGATAGCGATCAGGATCCACGAAAAGAGCGAGCTGGACGTTGAGGAAGCGATCCCTTTACAAGAGCCTGAGACATTCACGGAAGAGGTCGCAACTGCCTCACTCCCTGTTGCGTCGCAAGGCTCCTTCTTCCCCGACGAAAAATTGAATTCCCTGGCGGAGAGCCTCGACGAGATAAACCGAACCCTTTCAAAGATGAAAGACAGCCTTGCCTTTCTTTCGAGCGAGGTCATCGAGACGAGAAAACAGCAGGATGGCATCCATAAAGCCCTCAATGAAATAAACAGGTCTCTGTCAAAGTTCAGACCGAAAAGGCGGTGGTTCTTTTTCCTGTGAAGACCAAATCCGTTCCCCTTCCGGCTTTACCATGAGCACATTCTTCCAGAATCGGGAAACAATGCCTTAAGAAAAGAGAGAAATTATCGTATATTTCTCAGTGACGAGATGGCTTCTATAACGCAATGAGTAATTGCGCATTGAGCCGTATGTTGTACCTCTTATCTGCTCAAGGAAATCCGTGAAGACTCACGGTGCGTTCCCATGCCCTCCCTGAAGGAAAGGATATTAGAAAGGATAGCTTCGAGGGGTCCCATGAATTTTGAAGCGTTCATGGATATGGCCCTGTACTACCCTTCCCTCGGTTACTACGCAAAGGATTCGGCAAAGATCGGCAGGACAGGAGATTTTTATACGAGTCCCCATCTCCATAGGATTTTCGGTGCTATGATAGGAAGGCAGTTGGAAGAGATGTGGGTTTTGATGGGTCGTCCTGACCTCTTCAGCGTCGTTGAGATGGGTGCAGGGATGGGACATCTTGCAAAGGACCTTCTGGAATATCTCAGGGGAGAAGGCGGGAAAGGGCAAGACACAGAGGGAGAAAAGAGTCTCTTTGAACATCTCAAGTACACCATCATCGAAATCAACCCCTCGCTCGGAGAAAGGCAGCGTGAACTGCTCAGAGATTTCGTGGACAAGATGACCTGGCTCTCTCACATCGGGGAAATCGGAGCCGTCAGGGGCTGTTTCCTCTCGAATGAGCTTCTTGACGCCTTTCCAGTCAGGCTTGTTGAGATGGCCGATGATCTGATGGAGATTTATGTCTCTGCAGAGGGAAAGAGCCTCGTCGAGAAGAGAGTCCCCTGCAGCAGCGAAGTGAAGGAGTACTTCAGGGAGTTCGGCGTTGAACTCCCCAGGGGCATGAGGACAGAGGTGAATCTAAGACTGAGAACGTGGCTTAAGGAGGTCGGAGAGAAGCTTTCCGATGGTTTCGTTTTGACGATAGACTATGGCTACCCTGCGTGGGATTACTACGGCGATGACAGAAGCAGAGGCACCCTCCTCTGTTATTATGAGCACCAGATCAATGAAGATCCCTATCAGCATGTCGGAGAGCAAGACATCACGGCACATGTGAATTTCTCCTCCTTGAAAAAATGGGGCGATGAATTCGGTCTGAAGACCCTCGGTTTTTGCCCCCAGGGAACGTATCTCGTCTCACTCGGTATCGATGAAGTCATCACAGAGTTCTATGGAAGCCTGCCCGATCCCCTTGAGATTGCACAGATCAAGGGCTTGATCATGCCCCAGGGAATGGGCGAGACACACAGAGTAATGGTCCAGTATAAAGGAGCGGGCTTACCCGTTCTCAGGGGGTTTCGTCTGAGAAACCAGATGGGGAAACTCTAGTAAACCTCTTCAGACGCTCGATGCTCTTCAGGACTCTCTCGGGTGTATGTGCTTCAATAGTGTAAACACATTCCCTTTCCCTTGTTGCAGCAAAGAGTGTCTCAAAATCGAAGGTGCCGTCGCCGACGGGAAGGTGTGCATCGAAACTCTTATCGTTATCGTGGAGATGGAGCTCAACGATGAAGCTGCCGAGGGTATCGAGCCATTCTCTCAAAGGCACCTTTGAGAAAAGGTTGCAGTGACCGGTGTCAAAGCATATCCCGAAATTCTGCGAAGAGAGTTCCTTCATGAGAGCCTGAAGATTAGAGGGTTCGTCTTCGAAGATATTCTCGATCGCAAGTTTAAGATTGAGTCGGGCCGCCTTTTCTATGAACGGCCGCCACGTCTTCAGACTCCCCTCTAGCCAAAGGTCAATCCTATGAGCATATTTCCACTTTTCGTAGCCGGAATGAAATACGATAGTCTCAGGCCTAAGGACCTCTGCGATGCCCAGCACCTGTGAGAAACGCTCGACAGTAACTGTCCTGATTTTGGAATCAACCGCTCCCGGCGAGAGGTCCATGAAAGGGGCATGCATGGAGAGAGAGGGCTTATACTCAAGACTATGCTTCAGCGCCTCGATACTGCCATCTCTTAAAGAATCGAGGGATGCAGCAGAAAAGTATATCTCGAGGTTCAGTCTCTCCTTTCTGAGAAGGGGGAGGTACTTCCCTATCTTGTCGTAGGGGATGTGGACATGGACTTTACTCACTCAGACTTGGCAGCGACTTCGGGTTTCTTCTCAGATTTGTCCTCTGACTTGGAAGGAGGTTCAGACTTTTTTCCGGCATTATCCTCAGAAGTCGCTCCCGTCTTCTGAGTCGTTTCCCCTTCGGCATCCTGCTTCGTCTTTCTGTCACCTGAGGCATAATCAGTCTTATACCAACCTGAGCCTTTCAGGACAAAGGAAGTAGGAGATATGAGTTTCCTCATATGGCCTCCGCAGTCAGGACATAGAAGAAGGGGGCTGTCAGAGTGCCTCTGCATCATCTCATGATGCCTTCCGCAGGCCGTGCATTCGTACTCGTATATCGGCATATCTACCTCCTATGAATAATCTACTATAACCCATCTTTCTGACGATAATCAATTTACGGCTCGAGAATGTATCGTGGAAAATGCTGGATTTTTTTTGGCAATAAGGTAAAATAAAAGTTGAAGCATCTGCCTCTGCCCGCGTCGTCAAGGTCTTGAGCAGGGGCTGCTGAAAACAATTTCGTCGTCCCCTTAATCCGAAACCCGGTGTGTCCCTGGGTCCCGGTTTTCGCGGGAACGACCACGATGAAAGGCGGAACAAGAATGGTGCCGATGAGAAGGTCTTCCTTGCTATGGCTTGTTTTCTTGATCTTTCTTCTCTTGCCGTTGTCCGCAGGAGCGGATGAACTTCGGGATATCCCGAAGGCCGAACAGGATGTCTCGAACATCGAACGAGATACCTCGAAGACCGAACAGGATACTTTAAAGGGCGAAACAGAAGGTTCTGCGGCGGTCAACGCAGCCCCGGCAGAGTCGGCGGAAACCCAGGAAGCGGTCGAGGAAGAATTCGTCGAAGTGAAACCCATGGCCGACCCTCTTGAGCCATTGAACCGCCTTTTCTACTTCGTCAACGACAAACTCTATTTTATCATCTTCAAACCGGTAGCACAGCTATACAGCCTTGTTGTCCCTGAATTTGGTAGGGTCCGCATTCGTAACGCCTTCCATAACATGACAGCCCCTGTCCGCATCGTCAATTCCCTTCTCCAGCTGAAAATGAAGGACGCAGGCGTCGAACTCGCGCGTTTCCTGATAAACTCTTCCGTCGGTCTCGCCGGAATGTTCGATGTTGCATCTCAAAACCCCGATCTCAAAGGTTCGGACAAAGACCTGGGACAGACACTGGGAGTCTACGGCGTCGGCGAGGGAATTTTCCTTATGCTGCCTATTCTCGGGCCCTCTTCCTTGAGGGACTCCGTGGGAATGGCAGGCGACACATTCCTCAATCCAATCACCTATATCAAGCCTACGGGAACGTCACTAGCAGTCCGTGCCCTCGAATATGAGAACGCCCTTTCCCTCAGGATCGGCGAATATGAGGACCTCAAGGAATCGGCCGTTGACCCCTATACATCGCTTAAGGACGCTTACACCGAATACCGACGGAATAAAATAAAGCAGGAAAAGCCCGCGCCAGCTCCTGCTCTTGTTCCTGCTCCTTAAGACGTCGGCTCCTTGAGGGACTTGCTCTTCATCCTCTTCACCAGTTCCTCATATGATTGCGAGCGGATGATCTCATTGAACTGATTCCGGTAATTGTTAACGAGGCTGACCCCTTCGATCACGACATCGTAGGCCATCCACAGGTTCCCTTTTTTCAGCAGCCGGTACTCTATCGGTATATCCACTTCCTTGCTCGTGATGATGCTCGTCTTTACCGTAGCATACGGGCCTTCGGTCTTTTCGTCACGGTAGGCCACCTTTTCATCCTGATACCGCTCGATCTTTTTTATGTATGTGTTCTCGAGGAGGTCGGTGTACAGGGCCACGAACTCCTTCTGTTCCTGGGGCGTCCTCTTCTTCCAGTTCTGGGCAAGGGAACGTCTTGCCATCTCTTCAAAATCGAACCTTCCCGAGACGATATTCCTGATCTTCGCCCGTCTCTCCTCGGTCTTTTCGGGTCTCTTGAGTTCCTTGTTCCTCAGAATGTCAAGGACGGCATCGACGGTCTGCTTCACCTGATCCGTAGGCTCCCCGGCATTCGCCTTTGAAGGAGCAGATAACAAGAGGGAGAGACAAAAAAGCACGAGAAAACCGAATGTCATTCCATCTGTCCTCATAGTTTCCTCCTCATTTAAACTTTTCCGAAGGCGTACTTCGAGATGATCTCCTCAACATCGATGGCCGATTCCGTTTCCCGAATCTTGCCGCCCGCAGAGATCATGGCATCGGACGCTCCCGGCGTAATCTCTACATACCGTTCTCCAATGAGTCCCTTTGTCTTCACTGAGGCAATGGCGTCCTCCTGGATCTTCACAGCCGTGTTCAGATTCAATGCCACCCGAGCCTGATAGTCTTTGTCGAGCCGCACGCTCTTCACCTTTCCGACTTCAACGCCCGCTATTTCGACGCTCGAGCCCGCTTTGATTCCCCCTGCCTTTGCAAAATCTGCATAGACAGTATAATACCTTGTGCCGATCACTTCAAGCCTCCCCAGCTTTATCGATATATAAGCGAGGCAGATGATCCCTATCACCAGAAAAAGACCCACAGCCATATCGAGATCAAACGTCTTCCTATGCATAATCGTCCTCCTCTGCTCCGATTTTCGCTCTCCCCTCTATCCTTCCTTCCAAAGGTAATCTCGTCTTTCGTCCTCGATCTTAATAAACAATCTCAATAGGCCCTGTCAGGCTTCCCGTTATGAACTGTCTCACAATAGGATCTCCGGAGGCTCTGATCTCATCGGGCGTGCCGATCACCTCTATCTTGCCTTTGTAGAGAAAGGCGATCCTGTCGACAATGGAGAAGATCTCGGGGATATCATGGCTGATCATAACGCCGGTGAAGCCGTATTTTTTATGGGTGTCGCTGATGAGCTTATGAATAGCATGAAGCATGATCGGATCAAGACCGGTCGTGGGCTCGTCAAAGAGCACTATCTTGGGCTCTGTTATAAGCGCCCTCGCAAGGGCGACCCTCTTCTTCATGCCGCCGCTTATCTCGTCCGGGTATTTTTCTTCGATGCCTTTAAGACCGACATCCAGCAGGGCTTCCTCCACCTTGTCATGAATGTCCGATTCCGAAAGCCTTGTCTTCTCTCTTACGGGAAAGGCGATATTATCGTAAATGGTCAGGGAATCGAAGAGGGCTCCTCCCTGAAAAACAACGCCGAAGTTCTGTCGTATTCTGTCGAGCGCTCTTCTCCTGAGTCTCGTTATGTCCTCGCCATCGACAAGCACCTTCCCTGAATTGGGCCTGAGAAGGCGTATGAGATGTTTGAGGAGGACGCTCTTTCCGCCTCCGCTCTCCCCGATGATAGCGATCAATTCCTTGTCACGAATCGTCAAATTGACGCCATCGAGGACCTTCTGCGGCCCGAAAGACTTCGTGAGTTCAATAATCTCGATCATACGCCCTTCCTAGATAAACAGGGTGCCGAGGAAATAGTCCCATATGAGGATTAGGACAGAGGACATGACGACGGCCTCTGTCGTGGACTTACTCACCCCCTCTGCGCCGTACCCTGTGTAAAAGCCTTTATAGCAGCATATCCATAATACGAGAACTCCAAAGCTGAAGGATTTGTAGAATCCGATAAGAATGTCCCTCATGTCGACAAACTGCTTCATCTGCGAGAAATAGGTCCCGGAGCTGAGGCCGAGGAGCTTTACCCCCACCAGATATCCACCCCATATGCCGATGAAATCAAACATGGCAGTAAGGAGGGGGAACGTGATCATTGCTGCAACGATCTTCGGGACAACGAGATACCTCATCGGGTTAAGCGCCATCGACGTTAGGGCGTCTATCTGCTCGGTTATCCTCATGATGCCGATCTCGGCTGTAAGGGCTGAACCCGCCCTTCCCGTAATCGTGAGTGCAGACAGCACCGGGCCTAACTCGCGGATGAGGGTGAGGGCGACAGCAGGACCGAGCATTGCCTCTGAGCCGACTTTTCTGAGGGTATGGAATATCTGTAGGGCAAGTACCATCCCGGTAAAAGATCCCATGAGGAAGATGACAACCATGGATTTTGTTCCGATGAACTGTATCTGTCTCAGAAAGATTCTGTATTTGAAAGGAGGGACAAAGACGTAGGCAAGGGAGTAGAGCAAAAAGATGTACATACGCCCCAGCGTCTTCAGTGTCGAGAGCGCCCACGAACCCGCGCCTCTCAGCCATTCTGCCACTGTCCGATGCCACAGACTGATTCCGTTCTCCATGGGTATTAGGATAAAGGGAAATACTCTTCTTGTCAAACGCTCGTTATCGGAGGCGATTCACAGTCACGTCATTCTTACGGCGAACAGGTTGAGTTGGCTGCCTTCTACTGCAGTCGTCCGTCATCGCTTCGGCAAAGAGATACCTCCTCTGCTCCTGCCGGCCCGCAAAACAGAATCCGTTCCTATGGTATACTCTCACAGAGTTGAGAAATGGCCGACAGACTGACTGAAGAACATTTCATGGAGAGGGCTATCATGCTTGCAGCGAGGGCGCGGGGGATGACGAGCCCGAACCCCATGGTCGGAGCCGTCATCGTCAAGGATGAGAAGATTATCGCCGAAGATTATCACAGAAAAGCGGGTACTCCTCATGCAGAGGCCCTTGCACTCTCAAAGGCCGGAAGGGATGCGAGGGCATCCACGCTTTATGTGAGCCTTGAACCATGCTGCCACACCGACAAGAGGACGCCGCCCTGCACAAAGGCGATCATAGGAGCGGGCGTCAAGAGGGTCATCGTGGCCATGAGAGATCCCAATACGAAGGTCTCGGGCAGGGGAATCAGGGAATTAGAAGAGGCGGGCATCAAGGTCATATCGGGGATAGCCGAGGCGAAGGCCCGAAGGCTAAACGAATCCTATATCAAATACATAACTACGGGTAAACCCTTTGTCACGTTGAAGGTCGCCATGACCCTCGACGGCAAGATCGCGACACCCGAAGGCCAATCGAAATGGATAACGGGACAGAGGGCACGGCTCGTCGTCCATAAGCTGAGAAGCGGCGTTGACGCCGTCATGACCGCAATCGGCACTGTCAAGACAGATGATCCTCAACTCACAGTAAGACTGAAGGGAAAGCGGAAGAACCCGGTAAGAGTCGTCATTGACCCTAACATCGAGATTCCTCTCGATGCGAAGATACTCAAGGTCCCTCCTGAAACGATCATTGTTGCGAAAGAGCCCGATGCGGCGAGGAAGTCCGTGCTCGCTCACAAGTTAGAAAACCTCGCCCTATCAGGAACATCATTGCTATATTTTAGAGAAAAGCTTGCTCTTCATTGGCTCATGGAGAGGCTTGGCGAGAGAGGGATCACTTCCGTAATGATTGAGGGCGGCTCCTCCCTCAATGCCCATGCCCTTGAGGACGGAATCGTCGATAAGGTGATCTTCTTCATCGCGCCCAAGATTATCGGCTCCAGAGAATCTTTCCCGGCAGTTGGCGGAAAAGACTTCAGGAGACTTGAAGACGCCTTCTCGCTCAAGGATATGCGCGTCAGACGCCTGGGAGATGATATCATGATCGAAGGTTATCTGTAATGCTGCTGTCACCAGACGGCAGATCCTTCTTGACGATTTCCGCGCAGAATGGCGACTCTCTGCATGTGAGCGACTCGTTGATATGGTATAATGTGACATGAAGAAGATTATTCTAGTTTGCGCGATCCTCTTCCCTGTCATGGCTTATGCCCAGCCCTCCATACACTTTCAAGATGAGATCCATGATTTCGGAGAGGTGAAGGAGGGGACGCAGTTGGAGCACGTCTTCGATTTCGAAAACGCAGGAACCTCGGACCTCATGATCTCAGGAGTAAAGGCATCCTGAGGATGCACTGCAGCGATGGCTAGTTCAAGCCATCTGAAGCCGGGAGAAAAAGGGAAAATAACGGCAAGGGTCGATACCGCCAAGAGAAGAGGCATTCTCGTCAAGACAGTCGAGGTCTTCAGTAACGCCACGGATCGACCCAGGACGGTCCTCACCCTGAAAGCGATGGTGAAAGGTCCTGATACTTCGGCCATACCCCCGACAAAGTAGGAGGATTCTCTAGCCCGCCTCACTCCTCCCTTCGCGTCCCGTTTTGAGTAGAACAAGCATCACTGTTCCGGAGAGAAAGAGTACCCCTCCGGCAAGCGCCCATGGTGCGCCCGGCTCCCTTGTAATCTCAAGGAGGACCGTTTTTTCCGGGGATGCCCTCAGATCCTTCACGTAGACCCCTAGTCCTTCCCGGAGAGACGGTCTGTTCGGCATAAGTAGCTCTTCATGCACCATCCTTCCCTCAGAGAGGTATGCGACATCAACTGCCCAATCACTCACGTAACCATAAGAGTCGACGGATATGGTTATGCTCCTGACCTGAAGGGTCGTATTGTTCGGGAGATTGAAAGAGGCACCCTCCCGAGCTACTGCCATACCTTTAAAGCTGCCCATTGCGCTCAGGAAATGGGCAAGGAGAATAACGAGAAAGCCGATATGGATTATCTGGGGCGAGATCAGGAGGAGCCATTGAGCATTCCTTCTCTTCCTGATGACCGATTCGATGCTGCAGAAAAGGGTATTCGCCGTCAGGACAGAGAGGAGACCTACCGAGGCCCATAACCACCAGGTTATGCCCAGCGGCTGCTCCTTCATCCATCCGAAAAGAGGAAGGGAATGGATCGACTGGAATTCCTCTTTCAGAGGCATGATACATGCTCCTCCCAGGAGCATGATGAGCAGGAAGAGGAGGGACCAGAGAGTCGTCCTCAGGGATACAAAGAAACCTAACGTGTGTCTTATGAGCTTATACATAATACGAAAACGGTCACGACTGAAACTGCGTGCGGCAGTATTCCGTCATTCCGGCTGTTCGGAATCTCTCTTCTTTTTCAGAAAGATTCCCGACGCGCTCCGCTTGCGGGCATGACAAGTGTATGGTTTTACAAGTAGCCTCCTTAACAATTGAGCGATTAAAAAGTATGAGAACTCTTCATTAACAGACTCACTCCGAGATAGGTGAACAAAACGACTCCGAAACCTGCCATGCCAAGAATGACAGCAGGTTTCCCATTCCACCACGTTCTCAGCCGGGCGTGGAGATAGGCGGTGTAATAAAGCCAGAGGATGCTTGTCCAGAGCTCCTTGGGAGTCCATAGCCAGTACGTTCCCCACGCAAGATATGCCCACACTCCCCCGACTATCATCGACAAAGAGAAGAGGCAGTATCCGACAAGGATCGTCCTGTATTGAAAGCCTTCAAATGAAGGTTCCTGCCCCCGAAGGAAAAGGTATCCGAAAATAGCGGCCAAGGCGAAAAGGGCATAGGAGAGAAATGCCAGGACAACATGGAGTTCGAACCAAAGGGTTTTGAGAACGGGTGGAAGGGGAGTATTATGCTGTTTTGAGATGAGGCCGAATATCGTAAAAGCAGCTGCCGTCAGAGCAGCTGCGGAAGAGAATCGCTCATTCTTCCTCGGAATGTTCCGAAAAGGAAGTGAGAAGGCGACGATAGACGCTGCAATGAAGGTGAGGGTGTCGTGGGGTCCCACCAAGGGCAGCCTTCCGAGACCCAAGCCCCTTGAGACGATATACGTTATCTGCAGGAGGAGCCCGGCATACAAAAAGGGCCTCTTCCAGAGGCTCAAGAGATACAAAGGAAAGACTGCGAAGGCCATCCGCAACGAAGAAAAGAAAAAGAACAGCTTCTCGGGAGTCTCTGCAGGGAAGAGCAGCATGAGGTTAAGCCATCAACAGGTGTTCAAAGTCCCCGACGCCCGAGTATCATAGTTGAAGTATCCGGTATTTTGCCCGTTCTATTCAAGATCTCTCTTGGCAACAAAGAAAACACCGGCGGCTATAAGAATGGTAATGCAGGCTACGGTCAATCCGAGTGACTTTCCATGCCACAATCCGACAAACCAGTGACTTAACTCGCTCGCAAGGACATTCGCCCGTCCGCCATAAAGCTCCATGTTGCGCATATATGTCTTGGAATCTTCACGCATGTTCTCATAAACGTATCCACCTCCTACGTCATAACCCAAAACGTTGTCCCCATCCTTCTCAGATGTCAGATAGATCACAACGGCACTGCTCAGACCCACGACAAGAATCATGGCCGGGACGAGGTAAAGGCGCCTCTGGAGATGTAAGATTTTCCGGTTCATGTCGTCTCTATTCTTCCTCCGTTATTGTTTCATCGGTCAGGTTGGGAGCCTCGTTGCCCCCTTGCGTCAACGGCTGTGTTCATCAACTTATTACTCTTAATAGTAGCACTTCTCTCATTGATATGTCATTTACCGACAACACCGTGCCCGTAAAGTTCAATTACGCAGACGATGAGAACGCCTGAGAGGTTGCAGGTGACACAGGAAGTCGGGGTAAAGCTGATGACCACGGGAGACAAAGGAGGCTTCCATCGATGAGGATATTCGAACCGTCCTGGCTCAGCCGTCTTTCGAAATTCAGTCCTTCTGCTTCAGGCCATCACTCTCCAAATGATGAAGGATTCTCAGGATGAGATCGTTCTGCTGTTCAAGATGCAGGAGAATGGTCTCGATCTCCTTTTCGGCCTTTACATTGATATCAAAATCCGATTCTGCCCTTGCCTCTGCGTGACGACCTTGGAGATTCTGACCTATCATAATGAGCGGCATCAAGAATATCTGCAGCATGTTGGATAGAAAAAGCCATAAGACAAAGGCCGGGAACGGATCAAACCTCCACTCCTTCGGCCCCAGAGTGTTCCATCCAAGCCAGGCAAAGGTCCAAACAAGAATAAGAATGAAAAATCCCATTGAGCCAACCTTGTCCGTGATCCAGACTGCAAAGAGCTCCAAAGGGGTCAGACTCTTTCTATGCTCAACATTGACGTTCCTGACAGGCTTGTGCAGCTTTTTCAGTTCTTCATGAGTTAATGGTCGCTTGTCGGTCATCCATGAGCTCCTTCACTTACGGGGGGGATTCTGTCTCGGCATAAAATTAACATTCGGCTCTACGAAGATAGGCATCTGCTGCTTCTCTCCTTCGTAGATAGTCGTCAGTTTTTCAATCTGTCCGGTGCTGTAAATCCGGAGGTAGACATTGTCGCCTTTCACGACCAACGTTCTCTTTGACGCATCCCATTCCACGTCAAAGACTCTGGTGCCGCCGTCGTGGTAGGCTACTCTCTTCCCGGAAGAACCGATTTCGATAACCTTTTCCGAAGTTTCGGAAATCACTCTTCCGTCCCTGTCCACAAGAAAATACCCGCCGGCATGTGCGGTTATCGGAAAAAGAACGGTCAGCATACCCATGAAAAGCGGGATTAACCTTGCTACCCTGGAAAGGCATTTCATTTCAATTCCCCCCTCTCTTATCTTGAGATAGCGACAGCCTTGCCGCTCTTAACTATATCACAAAAGGTGAAAGAGAGATTTTCGATAAGACAAACAGCCGGTGAGATGAGGAAGACCCGAAAAGACTGCGATGAGGAGAAGTTATCATATCTGCGAAGAGTCCTTCTCAGGGAGGGCATGCCCTTGACGGCACCCGTATAGTTTTAGTAGATTTAACCGGGACGTGATGTTTTCCTTTGATTCGGTCTTTGATGAAGGTCAGGCACTAACCATAGAAAAGGAGACGGAAATGAAGAGAGGAAAGAAGTTCGTGAGTATCATCTGCATCTTTGGAATGCTTGTCACCGTATCACTGGGCGCCGGATGCGCCACGCAGGCCCAGACAGGAGCAGCAACGGGCGCAGGAGCGGGCGCTCTCATCGGCGGACTTGCCAACATGCACGGGTCGTGGGGTGCAACAGCCCTGATCGGGGCGGGTGTTGGCGCCGGTATCGGCTATCTCATCGGCAATGAAGAGGACAAGAAGGATGCCGCAAGGCGCCAACAGGCAACGGAAGGGGAGTTAAGGCCTCTTGCCGGTACGACGTGGCAGGTCGTCAGCATCGTGCCTACCCCCGCGAAGTCCCATAAGTCGATTGTTTCACATTTCAGGAAAGACGGCACTGTTGTAACAACGAAGACAAATCTGGACGGGAAGGTAGAGACGACAACGGAGCGCTATCGCATCGTCGGGTCAACGCTCATTCTGAGCACGAAAGACTACGTTGTAAACGCCACATTTAAAATCGACGGTAAGAAGTTGATCATCGATTACGGAAACGGGAGCTCTGTCCTTCAGCGAGTCAGTTGAGAAGATAAGAGAGGCGCGGTCGGATCTTTGATCATCCGCAATCCCCGGTGAAATCAGGAACGCGGGGATTGCGGGTTCTCCACTTCTTAATGAGGCCTCTGGCCTACTTCTCCTCCTTCTTTTCATGCTCTTTGTTCTCTTCCTTCCTCTTCTTACTGCCGGTCAGATAGGCTTCAACGGGTCTCCAGCCAAAGGACGCCTCCTTCCCTGCCAGACTCAGAAGTCCGTTCACTGCCGCAACACCAAGGGCGAACAGAAAGGCCGCGGGAAGGGCTGCGATATAGGCCAATCCTACAAAGGGTGCCGTCGCTATCTTCCGGATCGTCTTCATCGTGCTGCCCTGTCCCAGTTCCCTCCGGTACTCCCTATCCTCCTTTGCCGTGGTCACCATGGACTTGAAGGGCTTCGGCTTC
>DASRZP010000089.1 GCA_035686305.1 Thermodesulfovibrionales bacterium
AATCTGCCTTCGAGCCTCAGCCTCTCGATTATACCCCTGATCGAGGGGAGCGCCTCAGTCGCAGCCTCTTCGCCCTCGAGAATCGCCTCATGCCTCTTCGAAAAATCCCCTGCCGCTATGGAGCCCACCTTCGGCCGTATCACAATGTCAGCCCTCGACAGCTGCATACTTGCGAGTTTTGAATACATGATCGTAATAGCCTGGAGGATCGTGTCCACGGTGCCTTCGGGCTGGGCCTCGCCAAGGCTCGATGAGATATCCACAGCGATGACAACATCGGCGCCAAGTCTCTTTGCCGCATCGACCGCAACAGGACTGACAACACCGCCGTCGACATACATCTTGTTGTCTATCTTTACCGGTCTGAAGATGCCCGGGATTGAGCAACTTGCCCTCACTGCCGTGCCGGTATTGCCTCTCCCGAAAACCACTTCGCTGCCATTCTGGATATCTGTCGCCACTGCGTAAAAAGGGATCCTCAGTCTTTCAATGGGCGTGTTCTTCAGCATCCTGTTTACATACTCCTCAAGCTTCTCCCCTTTGATAAACCCGTTGTCGGGAACGGTCACGTCGACAATGTCCGTCTTTTCGATCTCAAAAGAGATCTTCTGCAACTGAAAAGCATCGAAACCATAGGCATAAAGGCCGCCGACAAGACTCCCTACGCTTGTGCCCACTACCATATGGATGGGGATTTTGTTTGCTTCGAGGACCTTTAAGACGCCGATGTGGGCAAACCCCCTGGATACGCCGGCGCCAAGGACCACGGCTACCCTTGCAGGCCGCTGAGGCGGCTTGACCTCTTTCGGCGCGCAAGATGCCGTTGTCAAGATAAGAATAATGAGAATGGTTGTTATGCTATGGCGGAGCATCTGCCTATCCTCTCGTGATACGTCCCATACTATACCATGGTAGTATAAAATATGTTTTACAGCGATTCGACGATCTGGTTCAGCATCGAAAAGGGTCTTGGCGAGTCCTATTATATCCTCTGCCCCGTGTGCGGCAACTGCGGGATCAGGGTTCTTTACTGGGACGACGGAACAAAGGAAGAAGGGGACTGCCTCATATGCAAAAGGATGGAAGAACTCATGGACCCCCGCATGGGTTACTGTTAAGGGATTATTGCTAGCTCTCTATTTTGTATCCGAGCTTTTCGATACTCTCTCTCGTCAGCCTCAGGAGATCCTCCTCCATGAGTTTCGCCTCATCGAATTCAATGGCAATCTCTCCTCTGCCGGTCTCTATGGAATTCACTCCGTCCATCTTCCCGAGGAATCGTCGCAGGGCCATGGAACATTCCTCACAGAATTCCTTTTGCACAGCTATCGAAATGCTCTTCATATCTGTCATCCCCAGGCAAGTCGCTCCAGTTTTTTCTTCAATGCCGCCCTTCCCTCCAGAACTCTATTCTGCCTATCGCCGACATCGTAGTCAACAGCAACGGCCGGCCTGATCGGTCTTCTGTGGTTGACGTCGTCCGGTAACGCCAAAGCACCGGCCGTCACGACTACTCAAGATCTTTCCAGTACGGGAGCCACCTCGTAATGACGCTCTTCAGCGTTCCGTTCTGCTTCCACCCTGCAAGGACCGCATTTACCCGCGCGAGCAGCGCCCCGTCATCCCGTCTGATGCCCCAGCCGAGGTATTCCTCGTTCAGGGGTTTCCAGAGTCCTCTCATCGAGGCTTCATTTTCAGAGACGAGCCATACGACGGCAGGTGCATCATGGACAAAGATATCGATCCTTCGCTGTTTGAGTTCAATGGCGGCGTCACTCAAGCCCTGTAAGGGAATGATCCTCATCGCAGGCGGAAAATTCTTTCTCGCATAGGCCTCACCCGTCGTGTTCTTGATGACACCCACTGTCGGGAACTTTTCCTTGATTCTCTCAAGGGAATTGTACTTCGAAAAATCACCGGCACGCATGGCAACGACGAGACCGCTCTTGAGATAGTAGTCGGTAAAGGCGATCCTGACTTTTCTTGCTTCCGTTATGGTCATCCCTGACATGATGATATCGATCTCCCCATCGAGAAGGGAAGGCATCAGCCGGTCCCAGGGAAGCTCGACAAACCGAAGCGGCATGCCGAGTTCTCCGGCAAGCATGCGCGCAAGATCCGCCTCGAGTCCCGCGATCGCCCCCTGTTGTCTGAAGATCATAGGCGGTGAATCGGGAGTGACGCCGACAAGCAGAGGCATTACCGGAGTCCCCTCAGCAGCCGGGGAGTCATTCGGACCCGCAAGGACTCCGATAAAGAAGGTAATAAGAATAGCGAAAGCGAGCCTCAGACTTTTGTCAATCATAGTATTACTCCCTTCCTCGTTATCGATGCAAGCCCGCAGCCAACAGGCAGAAAATGGAGACTGCTTTAAGGGGTATTCCCTCAAAGCAGTCCCGAATGTTATGGCCCATAGTCGGACAGTCTCTTACCAGCTGTAGGCTCCTCCAACCCCGAACAACCACTGACTCGATGATCCCCTGAGGGCTACCACAGGGCTGTTGTTCGCAGGACCCGTCAGGTACTGGTAACGTGCCCCCGCTGCAAGATGCCATGACCTGCTGAGATGATAGACCATGGTCGGTGAGAAACTCACATCCCTTAAGCCGCTCGAGGCATCATAAAAGGGAAGTCCCGATGTGCCGACGTTATTGGCATTGACGCCGAAGTAGTACTCCATCCAGTTGCGACTCGCATAGCTGGTGCTCACGCCGAGAGAAAGATCGATCGGTCTGCTTATCGGATACCAATAACGGCCGGACAGGGTCAGGATATACCCCTTGGAATGGCCTGTCACGTCCTGGAGAAAATCAAGGTTCAGGACCAAGCGCTGACGGGGGTCTTTTTCTCTGAAAACAGCGCCGACAAAAGCTCCTGCTTCTACCGCGCCTTTCAGCTCCGTCATCTGTTTTACCACTTCATCCTCAACACTGTCCTTGCGGCCGAAACGGTAATTCAGCGAAGGCCCGAAGCGGAGGATCGGATGATTCAAGAGGTTTACGTTCAACTCCGTGGCCAGCAACTGCACATAACGCTCCCCCTCAAAAGTGTATTTCAAGAAAGGCGCCGCCACAAATCTGTAGTCGTTCGATCCCATATAGTCAGGCGCTCCGCCTACAGCCACGCCGACGATGTTTGGTATGCTGTCTTCAACGGGAATGGCGCTATCCATGCCGGCTGCATGAGCAGCAACTGCGACAAAAAGCGAAACCAATGCAACAGAACATCCAAGAATGAATCTTCGCATAATGTCTTTTCCTTTCTCTGCTCCTGTTTTATAACATTGAGAAAGACCCATGAGTCATGGGTCATGTTCACAGCAATTATCATCACCTCCTTGTCACCAAAAATAAATACGCCTCTGCTCACCTCGTTCAATCTTTCCTTCTAAGACCACCATGAGGTTATTATTCCTTCTCGAGGTTCACATCCTTCATTGCCTGCCTGCACCGTGAGGAGACCTTTTCCTTTTTCTTCTCGATGCACTGGAGAAGTCGACCCTCTCCCGATTTAACGCCGGAACAATAGGTCTTCAGATCGTCCCTGCACTCATTTGCGAGATACGTGAGGGCTGCCACGATGCGTTCGAGCTGGGCAGCCGCATCGTATATCGCGTATTCGCAGCGTGCTGACAGCTTGTCCTGGCGCGCATAGAGACATGCAAGCACGCGGCCCTTCCCCGGAATAACGTCCTTGCAGTAGGTATCGATCTCCTTCTGGCAGCCCTCCGCAAAGGTCTCGACAGGACCCTTCTCAGCAGCAAAAGCCCAACCACCAATGAACTGCATACAGCCAACGACAACAAGACAGATGAGTATTTTCTTCATGACTTCCTCCTTGTTCATGTATCCGTTATTTTACTCTCCTTAAGGCATAGAAGTTTCCTTGACCTTGCTCCAAGTCGGGTCAGGATCAAACTTCTCCATGGCCTCGGCAATCTTTGTCGTATTCTTTCCGAGATCCTTCTGGTACACAACGCCGTCGTGGTTCACGATGAAGGTCATGACACCGGAATTGCCGTATTTCGCAGGAAAGGCCACCACCGCAAATCCCCCTATCATGTGTCCGTTCACCACATAATCGTACGCTCCATCGGGTGCGTTCTTGCCCTGGGCCTTTAGCATGCGGTAATAATAGCCATGGTAAGGGACGTGTCTTTCTTTGTTCGCCTTCTGTCCACTGTATCCCGCAGCCCTGGCCTTTGCTACCAAGTCGCCAAGGGGGCTCGGTTCCTCCTCCTCCTTCGTCTCCCAGTACAGTCCGTTCTTCTTTCCCGGATCGCTCCTGAACTTCTGGGCATATTCGAGGAGGGCATTGTTGTCGCGGTCTTTTATCGCGTACTCACGCTGGGCATCGACGATGGCAAGCATCGTCTGGATCGTGTCCAGCTCGTTCTCTCCGATACGGCGGTTCAGTATCTCCTCCTTGCCGGCTTTGGTATCGTAAAACCACTGTTCTCCCTTCTTTACCAGAGGGATAGGAAAGGGCCAGTCCTTTTCCCCGACAATAAGGACCATCTTTCCCCCTTCCTGGACAAGGCTGTTCTTCTTGTCATAATCGCTGATAAAAGTTTCCCGCCGCTGCTTGTCGCTCACGGGGTCTCCAGAGTAAATCAGCGCCTTCGCGCCGGGGCCGAAGATCGACATTACCTCCTTGTCGTTGTTCGATTTGATTGCCTCCATAAAGGCCTTCACCGCCTCTTCGGCGGAAGGGAAGCCCTTCTGTTTCTGTCTTGCCCCTGCATCAGCCGCAATCCCTGCAAAGACAGAGATCATGACCGCAACAACCAGCGCGAGAAGCCGGAGCCCGTAAGACTCAGAGCGTTTCTTATCACTCATTTCCGGTAGGATCATTTTCGTCTCCCTTGAATATCCATCTATTGATACATGGTCTCTTTTCATGACTACCTCCTGCCTCCGCCTCGACCACCTCCGCCACCACGGGATCCTCCCCCGCCTCCTCCGCCGCGACTGCCCGATGACATGCTCTGTCTGCTTGAACTGCCTCGGTTGCTCATATCACGTGTGGCGCTTCCACCCCGGTCCATGCCTGACAGGGCGTTGCTCTTCTGGCCGGAATAGTCCCGGCCTCCGGCTCCTGTGGTCCCGGCCCGGGGTTGCTGACCGCCGCGCTGACCCTTGAATTGGTCAGCGCCTCCGCGGGCAATGTCCTGCCTGCCTGCCTCGGCACGTCCACGGTAGTTTTCTCGGGACTGGACCGCCTGGTTCGTTGATGCCCGGTTATACTTCTGCGCAGTCCCCTGGTCCCTGTAAGCGACTCCGCCCCGGTGGCTCGCGTCATGCTGCCATCGGCCCTGGCCAGCCTGACCTCTCCCCTGATATTGGGTCGCGTACTTCCCGCGGTTAATGTTGTTGTTGAAATTGGCATTCCGGTTGACGTTGACATTGACATCGCCACCGTGCCAGTCTGAATGGCCCCATGCGTAGCCCCATGCAGCGCCGAGGGCAACGCCTGTAACAAAGGCAGCGCCTGCCACATATCCCGGCGGATAGACCGGATATGGCGGATAGGCCGGATATGCCCATGTGCCGTAAACGACAGTCGGGTTATAGGCCGGCACATAGATGACCTGTGGGCTGGCAGGTTCGATGATGATGACTTCTTGCTCGACCTTAACGACCTGCTCTTTGGTTGTCTTCAGGTTGCCCGCGGCCTGTGCCTTTGCCCGAAGCTTCTGGACCGTGTCCAAGACATCCTTTTGCTGGGCGAGGAATGCATCGCCAAGTTTCTGCGTCCAGTCGAGCTTTTCGCTCATCATGGTCAGCACCTGCGGAAAATTCACCAGGGACTTGACGCTCGGGTCCCAGGACTGAGCTTCAAGGGCCTTTGCCAATGCATCACCCTTCATATCCTTGTTCTGCTTTGCCCAGCGGTCAGCCTGCACAACCTCAAGCGGATAGGTGGAAGCCATCAGCACCTGGGTAAGCAGGGAGTCGGGATAGAGCGCGATCGGTGCGAGGACCTGTTCCAGTTCTTCCGGTGAAAATACCGGTTTTGCCGCCTCCTGCGCCGCAGCCCCCGACGTTATCGGATCGAAGGGAGCGATCAGAGCAAAAATCATAAGAATACTCACTATACGCATAATACTCTTTGTCATAACTCCTCCATTTTCCAAATTCTCCACCCTTCGTACTTCCTTCAAACGGCGCTCGTGCCCATTTTGATAAAGCAAGCCTCCTGCCATCACCAGGATGTCTCGTGTTTATCGCACTAACCTACCTTTAATACAAGGGTTTTCTAGCAGAATCAGTATCAAAAAAAGACCGCAAGAAATAGCTCTTTGCCGATATTTCGGCAAGACCACCGATATTTCGTTAATATGTCCTTCATGATGTAGTCGGCCGATTGATACCGAGTTTCTTCATCTTCGATTGCAGCGTCGTACCTTTCAGACCAAGGATCTCAGCAGCCCCGCCCTTACCGGTAACATGCCAGGATGTTTTCTCCAGTACACTCAGAATGTGTCTGCGCTCTATGTCCTGGAGGGTCACACTATGTTCTCCTGAGGTTACAACCCCGGGAGCTTCAGGCAAAAAAACTTCCACTGTTTTCCCCCTGCTGACTATCATGGCGCGTTCGATGACATTCCTGAGCTCCCGGCCGTTGCCCGGCCATACGTAAGACCGGAGAACATCCATGGTCTTCTTCGGGATCTTATCGATCCGTTTTCCCATCTTCTTCTGAAATTCAGTAACAAAGGCCCATACCATGAGAGGGATGTCCTCCGGACGTTCACGGAGGGGCGGTATCAGAATGGGGAAGACATTCAGACGGTAAAAGAGATCATTTCTGAACCGCCCCCCCTCAACCTCCCGGGCAAGGTCCCTGTTGGTGGCCGCGATAATGCGGACGTCAACGTGGACCGCTTTTGTTGAGCCCAGTCTCTCGAATGCGCCTTCCTCAATCACCCTGAGCAGCTTGGCCTGAAGCTCAGAGGGAAGTTCACCGATTTCGTCAAGAAAGATTGTGGAACCGTCGGCAACCTCGAACCGGCCTGCCATCCTCGTGAGGGCGCCAGTAAAGGCGCCCTTCTCCCGCCCAAAGAGTTCGCTTTCGATGAGCGTGGGCGGAAGAGCAGCACAGTTGACGGTAACAAGGGAACGGTCTTTTCGGACGCTCATGCTGTGGATTGCCCGCGCCAGCATTTCCTTTCCCGTTCCCGTTTCACCCAATATGAGGACCGTGGTGTCAGTCCGCGCAACCTGCGAGGCCTGTAGCAGGACCTTTTTCATGGCTGCGCTTTGTCCAATGATCGCCGTCTGCTCACTCAACTGCTTGACTTCCTGTTGAAGATGGACGTTCTCATCCTCAAGGTGTTTTTTGAGTTGCTCAATTTCCTGAAGGCGCTCGCTCAGCTCTTCCTCAATCTGCTTGCGTTCGGTGATGTCCAACGATGCTCCCATTAACCGGACAGGTTCGCCTGAGCCGTTATGGTGCGACCGGCCGCGGGCTGCCATCCAACGGACGCTTCCATCGGGCTCGACGATTCGGTATTCGTCGCTGAAGTCCTCCTTCTTCCGGATGGCCCTTTGCATCTTGTCGTGAATCCGGGCGCGGTCCTGGGGGTGGATGTTACTGAGGAAGACCTTTAAAGTCAGTTCCCTGTTTGAGGCAAGGCCGAGCAACCTCCGGGCTTTTTCTATGGTCCATATCTGACCCGAATCCATGTCCAAGGTCCACAGGGCCGCATTCGCAGAATCTGCAGCAAGGCTCAGACGTGCCAGGCTTTCGCGCAGGTACTCTTCAGAGCGTTTTCGGGCAAAGGCATTGGCAAAGATTTGCGCCACAAGCTTGAGGCGGCTCACGAGGGGCTCCACCCATTCCCTCTCTTGTCGGAAAACAGCGAAAGTCAGAGCCCCGAAAACCGAGCCACCCGTTACCAAAGGAATCACCAAGGTGGACTTTGTGTCATACCCGCGCCAACTCTCCTTGTCACGGGCCGCTTCCTGAGGCAGATCAGATAACCTTGAGATGGCGAGGACTTCTCCTGCGAGAACCTTATTGATTGCCCAGGGAAAAAGTTTTCTTGCATCCAGTTGCATCGGGACTTCCCGGCCTCCTCTGTCATAGAAGTGTTCCAGTTGCATGGTTCCCATATCCTTCTCGGACATCAGCCAAAGCGTAGAACGATCGAAGTCAAGCTGCTCGCAAACGCGATGCAAAGTGTCGCGGATCTCGCCATCCAGCTGACCGGCTGAGAGATTGATCAATCGAGTCGAGGTTTCGGCCAGCAGCATTTCGAACTGGTGTCGGTCCTCCCCTTCAACCTTGCTTTCTTGCAGGTCCGGGATGTCTGCCAGAACATCGTGCATCACTTCTTCCTTTTAAGCAGCGTGATCTTCCGGTTCTCTCATGGAACCTTCACCTATAACTAAACCTTAGGGGATAATGTCCACTATGTCAAGTTTAACAAGCACAAATTATTCATTCGTTGCCTCCCGCGGATCGGCATCCGCTTCTCGCCAAGAGAATAGCCCTTTGTGGCCACGCTGGCTGCGCAATCTCATCAACGCCTTTCTTCAACTACGCTCAGTGTGCCCTAAAGGAGCTTGCTCTCTTGCAGTTGCTTCATGAGCACGTCAATGAAGGGGTTGATCGTTCCCTCCCGAGAGTTCTCGACTTTCACCCTGGAAAGGTAAGACCAGATAAGCTTTTCGCCCTTCACCTCATACACGTTGGTAACAATCGTAAAAAACTCAGCATCATAGGCTGAACCAGGTTCATAGGAATAGAAGCGAAACCATCCGTCACGATAGTCTAGCGGCACCGTGTAGATCCCGCCGGGATAGAGTTGTGAGGTCTCTTCCTTGCTGATCGGCCGCGCAACCAGGACGTTCCTGATACCCAACTCCCTGACCTTTGCCAGTATAGCCTCCCGCTCAAGTTTCGCGCCGGACTGAGAAAAGACCTTGTTGCCCGGCACCGCTTCAACACCCCTGGATGCCAGACGCTCAGAAAGGACATTCTCGAAATGCTCCTGCATGAAATCAACTTGAGCAGCGGCAATGACGAGGACTTTTTGAAGCCGCTCATTGCTTGTCTCATCCTTCCAGACATTCACGGTCTTGATTGAGGCGCAGGAAGTCGTCATCATTGTCAGCAAAAAGGCGATGAAGAAGCTGCATTTCAGGGGAATTCTCATACTCTTCGTCCTCTCTTATTCAGGTTTTTCTGTGTCCTTCCGTTTCTGTATAGCATACCTTCATAATACCTTTCTGTTGCACAAAGACTGCCTCGTTCGGAACGGTTGGCGTCTACACGTCTGACTTTCCCTTTGTGTGCGACATTACTGTTTATTCAAGGTCTGCGAAGAGCACCACAACTCTTGCCTGTCCCGGTCCTGTCACGCTTATTTCTCTATCCTCGTAATTTTCGTGCCCTGCAAGCCAAGGCCGGCCATCAGTCCCTTCTGGTCGAAGAACATTGCATAGATTTCCGATTGCAATGTGGTCGTTGACATAGACTTGGCTGCACCTATGTCCACAACCACGATGGTCGGGCCTACGCCAAGCTCCCACCCGTCACTTTTGTCGATCCATTTCAGCGCCGAGTCGGTCATAAAAAAGAGCGCATAGCCGAATTTCTGGATTCCCGCCTGTAACCCATACGAAGCCTGAACTGTGTTGTAATACCCGGCTATCTTCCCTCCCTCGATGAGCGCGCCCTCACCGTATTGGCCTCCCACAATAAAACCACCCTTCACGATCCCGGGGAAGACAAGGATGCCCTTTGCCTTTTCACCAAGTGCCCTGGCCGTAGCTGACTTTGCATAGAGCTTATCCAGAGCACTCTTGACATCACGGTTAATCTCCGCCGCCGACGCCGCCGCAACGGGGGCCGGACAAACAAATGTGCACGTCACAAGAAGTGTCAACACCACAGCAGTCAAATGAAAGTATTTCATCGTCCTATCCTCCCTTTCTTATCACTATTCTGCCGCTTTCATGAGCGGTATTTTCTGGGCGAGCTCATAATACAGAACGGCCTGGATCTTATTCTCGATCTGGTAGTAGCGTGCAGTCTTCACAGGAGACAAGACTTTGCGGAACTTCGGAAGATAGGCCGTGCGGAGCTTCAGCCCCAGAGTCTCGATCGTCATGTACTCGTTAAGCAGCCTCTTCGCAGTATCGTCGGTCATCTTGCCGTATGCATCAGCGTAGTCATTGATCAGTTTTATGGTGCGTGTGCGCAGAAGAAACAGTTCATCCTGATACTGTTCATAGACCGGCCAGAAGGCCTTGGCCTCGGACTCGGTCAGTTGTATGTTTTCCGCGACGAGATGCTTCTTGTCGGCGCGTACCTTCTCAAGGACGATCTGCATGTTATCCGCCTTTTTCTCCTGCCCAAGCGCATGAGAAGCAACAACCACGATCATCGACACTACCATCAAGACGACTACTGCCCTGCTTTTGTTTCTCATATGATTCCTCCTTTCGTAGTGCACAACATTTGAAACGTCTCTAGCTTCATTCTTTTTCTTGATTCCAGCTCTTGATTCCCATAAGGCTTATCCTATCCCGTCGGGACCGTGATGATCGGAGCGCCCTCCTTGGCGCCTCCTGTTTCGGTAAGGGAAAAGATGAACATAAGGAATGAAAAGAGCGCCTTCGAACGATAGTCGCGGTCATCGATCCAGAACCAATGGTAACGATAGGGGACCGCAATGAAGGCGTCTGCCGGTTTGTCGGTTGAACTATGGATTCTTATGAGCGGAGGGACAGGGACACCATTCACCGTCTCCCCGGCCATCGTCGGGTTCACCCGCTTCTCCTCAACATGCGCAGACGGCACATCGATATACGACGCAAGATCGATGATGATCTCAAGTATCGACCGCGTCAGCAGGGCGAGCTCTTTATCGTCTTTTGCGACTGAACCATAGACAACGCTGATGTCACTTGCAGATGGGTCGAGCCCCAACGTTTTCCGGACGAAGAGTATGTCCTCCTGCACCGCTGGATCGACTTTCCCTCTAAAGCTCATCACCACCCCTTCCATCTCGTCTGTTTTCTGGACCCTCAGCCCTATGGCGCCCGAGTCCTGGATCCTCCGCATCCTCTCCAGGAGCGGATAGAACTCGGGGTCAGCAGCGCGAGCGCGCGCCGATCCCCCGTACCGGTTCCTGACACCGTTGACCGTGTGTACGCAGATCCTGAGGATGAGATCTATCGGGTAGCCGGCCTGGATCAGGCTCAATATGGCGGGCGGCGGGATCGGTTTCATGAGGCTCCGGGCAAACTTCTCTCCGCTGAGAGGCGTATAGGTGATGGTAGGGCGTTCGACGTACTGCGCAAGACCTCCCACGGATTGTGAGTTTGTTGCGACCGAAGTCACAGGGTGGACCCAGGTAAACCCTGCATTCACCTGCGCTGCCAACTGGTACTGACTTATGACAGAGGCTACATCGAGAAAGACAGGCGTGTCGCCATACCGCAGCTTCACCGCGTTGATGAGCATCTGCTCCTTCCAGGAGTCCCCGAGCGCCCCGGTGTAGTCGAAACGGTCGCGGCCAACGGTGTGAGGCCCAATACTCGTACAGCCCGAAAGGACCAGCAGACCAACCGAAAGGAAAACAGACATCAACCTCTTGATCGAATCCATATTCTTCTCCTCCGGGATTTCACAAAGGATTGAGACGGAAGAAATGGTATTTCCACGGTCCAAGGTCAACGTACAGACCGGGACCGAACATCTCGTCCCCGTTCCTGTCGAAGGTTTCGTCCGACAGAACATCGGTAAGGCGCCACGTCTTTCCCTTCAATTCATCCCAGGGCAGCGCTACCTGCCCCTGCGAGGCTAAATCAGAGAGATTCACGACGATCAAATAACGCTCCCCGCCATTGCGCCAGCACCAGGCGACGAGGTTCTGATAGCTTGCATTATCGGGCCAACCGTTCCGCTCGCAGAGCTGCCACCTCCCTTCACGGAGGCCTTCGACAGAAGCTGCCTTGAGCAGCCTGCGGTAGAAAGACTGGAGGTCGGCATCGACAGGCTCGACAGGAGAGCGACCGAGGAAGACGGGCAACCTCACCTTCCTTCCCTCGAACTGCCCTTCATGAAAAAGTTTTGCGCCCGGAATCGTGGCGATGGTCACGGCGGCGGCACGCTCCTGCTGGGGGGAGAATATTGAAGCTGCGCGGGGCTCATCATGGTTCTCGATGAAACGGACCAGTTTCTCCTGATAGGCAAGGTCTGCCAGAAGGTGCATCCGGACACTCTCGGCGTGCTCCATACGGTCATAGAGTCTCTTGTCGTAGCAAAAATCAAACCCCTGCTGTTGCAGTTCCCACTCGAGGTCCCAGTAGGCCTCGGCGATGAACCTGAACTCCGGATATCTCCATTTGATGGCATTTGTAACCGTGGGCCAATAGTCGTGGTCGGGTCTCTGTCCTGCGCGAGACCCCCAGGTGCGTTCGAAAATATTGTTCATGACAAGCATCGCCATGTCGCAGCGGATGCCGTCACATTGTCCGGCGATAACAGAAACGGTATCGATGATTGCCTGACGCAGGTCGCAATCAAAGGCGTTCAACTGAAGCACATCAGGCCACGCAGGAAAATAGGGGTCCTTGCCGCATGCAAAGATGTTCCCTCCTGCTTCAAGAAACGATGCCGGTTCCCTCCTCACGTCATCGGCATTTCCACGGACAAAATACTTTGGATGTTCTTTGACCCAGGGGTGATCAGGCGCAACGTGGTTCGGCACAAAGTCAAGGATAAGCCTCAGGCCCCGTTCCCTGAGAATGTTCCGCGCAGCTGCGAGCCCCCCAGGGCCACCGAGACGGTCGTCGACCACATACCTCCGCACACAGTATGGGGAGCCGACAATGTCTTGAGTCTGAAGATCGGGAAGGACCCGCCGGAATTCCGACATGAGCCCTTCATTGTTGAGGGCGACCTGAATCCCCTTAGGACTCCGCTCCCATACACCCATGAACCATATGGCATCAACGCCGATGGAAAATAGGGAGGCCCATTCCTCAGGAGGCACTGTGGCAAGCGTAACGGACCTGTTGTGTTTCAGGCTTAATTCATTAAGCCATACCCACGTATTGATCTCGTAGATGAGCGGATGCTTCGACCATGGTTTCATTTCATCACCTCAGATTTCCGATCCTTGGCCTGTTTCATCGGTTTCATAATTCCTTCTTCCAAGATCAACTGCCGCGGCAGGTCCTTTCCTGAAAAAAAGTTCCCACATTTTGCCCTTGCCCAGCACCCTCCCTAATTCTTTGGTGGCAAAGAAGGGTATAAAGGCGACAAACACCACCAGACACTTTGCAAAAAATTCATGACTGCCTTCACTCAGAAGGTGGTCCAACATTCCATCCAGGCCCTTCCCGTGCAGAAATCCTCGTATGGCCGACTCGACAGCTGCAAAGAGCACGACCCACAAGGTGAAGGCAAAAGCCTTAGAGAGGGTGGGCAAAATTAAAGGCTTGTTATCGAGACTGCGCCAAAAGTGAAAGAGACCTCCGATCATAATGACTTTGGCGAGGACCAAGGCCTTGATCAGGCTGATCCCCCAATGCGTATAGCTGATGTAATAATGAGCCAGTATTAATCTTCGATACGACGTAAATACCGCAAAAACAAGGGTCAGATAAAGTACATTTATCCAATAGGCGATCATTTCGAGAACGACTTTATCTTTCAATCCTCTTATTTTTTCGGTCATGTTGCTCATCTCAGTCACTTTGAATCAGTGCTTCCGGATGGCTGAAAATATGGCGGCGTCTTTTGCCACGGATACCCCTTCACCGCCATGTTGTATCCCACATCAAAGAGCTCACGCATGTATGCCGTATCGAAATCCTCCTTCTTCGGCACGTTGAAGCTCTTGGGTATGTAAGCCAGATTGTAATCAAGACCATCCTTCTGGGCAGTCAAATAGATCCGATAGAGGTCGCCAATACCCTGCGTGTGAATCAAGGAGGAGACGGCCCGCCCGGCAATGGTCAGCGTCCGGCGATCCACCTGAGCCCACTCGGGATCAAGTCGGCTGTTGCGAAT
>DASRZP010000090.1 GCA_035686305.1 Thermodesulfovibrionales bacterium
ACTCGGCGCTGTCTGGCTGGGGATCCTTTTTCTCATCAAGGACGACGTGCTCCACTTCCTGGGGGAGCCGAAAGGGGAGTTCATGGCTGTGGTACCCGTCGGCTACGCTGCCGCGGTTTGCAGCGGCCCCCAGAAGCAGCCGGTTGAGATGAAGGTGAAGTTTCTTGATTCGTGATCAAAATCTGTCTGAGACGATGACGGAGTTTCAGAAGCGACGTCAGAACTCATATCTCACCTGGAGATAAACATTGTCATTTTTTTGAAGCTGGCCGAATTGAGTCCATGATTTACCACCGCCGAAGACCATTCCTCCAAGCGCTGGCCAGACATGATCGGAAAAGTTGTATTTGATCTCAGGGTTCAAAAGGTAATCACCGACTGAGGGGCCCCAGAATAAGAACCATGAGAGTTTCAGAGTCTGGTGCACGAGGAGCTGCGTAAGCCGTATCGAAACAAGGTCACGGAGTCTCCTTTCCTGGGGGAACCCTGGCGGCAGGTTCTTCTTATATTCCGTGTAATCATGCATATACTCTCCATAGTACTGAGCTCCTATTGTAAAATCTTCCCATACCTGACGCTGATAGCCTACAAGAAACCTCGTCTGAGAATTCGGGATCATGGGGTTCATACCGCTTTTGTCTTCCGTTGAATCATAATGGCCTGTTGCAAGACTTAAGACCCCATCCAGCGCTCGTCCCTGAAGGCTTGCACCGTATTCCGACAGCTTGGGATAAGAGAGTATCAGTCTGGTCAGCACCATCGCATTGTCAGGCATCATTGACGGCTGCCTCCAAAAGCCTCTGTACGCATAAAGCGATGCGTCAGCAGTAAGCCCGCCGAAAGAGCCCCCCAAAACAACTATCTTCGCCATGTTACGCCCCTTTTCTATATTGTTTAGAACATGCCAAGAACTTTGTCGCCGGCAGTCATCAGATCGGTGAGGTCGTCATATGTTATCTCTTTCATTCTCAGCTCAGAGCTGATTTCACTGAGACCCCGAAGTTTACGGTCATCTGATAGCACAAACGCTGTTCCGATGAAACCAAGATCCTCAAGATACGACTTCTGCATAAAATACACGCCGTTCTGCAAAAGAACGATGTCGGCAGACATATCACGTGCGAGTTTCGCTGCACGCGTTCCTTCGGGTGTGTCAGGACCACTCTTTATGATCACGACCATGGTGACCTCCCTGTTAAAAGATCATTGTTGTATCAGCCTTCCTGAGTATCGCTACAATATCGGATTCATTTGTTACTTCTACGCCTTCCACGAGATCCTCCTTCTTGAGGTTATGATCGATAAGGGACAGATGATCTGCAAAGACCCCAACGCCCATTTCTTTGCAGTCCTTCAGGGTTGACTCAAGGTTCGTAAAGCCTGTTCCGGTATCATCCTGGCCTCTTCTCGCGAGCTGGACACCGCCGTCAATCAGGAGAAGCGAAACTTTCATATCTCCAACAGCTGCCCCAAGGGCATGCCTGACAGCCTCGGCAGCATTGATATCGCCATACGGGGGCTTCCTTAAAATCATCGCAATATGCTCCATGTTCTCCTCCTACGCACCGATATTGAGCCAGATATCGCTCTCGCCCATCGTCTTAAATAATCCCTTGAGCGAACCCTGTTCTGTTCCTTGAAGGTAATCGTCTTTCGCCGCACGGCGAAAGTTCACGCAGCCTCCTCAGAGGTACACCTTGAGCCCTTTCCGAATCAGGCGCGAGAACTCTTCCTCCGCATTTGTGATCCCCTTTGCCTTCTGGCCCTTCAGGAAGCAGTAGACACCATCGGCAGATGCGATGAGATTGACGGCATGCCCTTTGTTTAATGCAGATTCGGCAATCCGTATAGTCGTTAGCGTGTTTTCATACGAGTACGGCGACGTAGAAAGATACATCGTCATCGTTTTACCCATTTCTCTCCTCCTTTACGGCATGCTTTGCAGCCAGCTTTCTCGCTCCAGGGTATTTCCCCTTTTTCGTTACAGGACAACAGGCAGGCGCAGGCAATTCCTCTGAATATGACTTTTTCAGAACTTCGAGAAGGTCTGGAATCATTGGATCAACGAGGTAATAACATTTCAGTCTTCCGTCAACGTAGTAATCGATGATGCCGTATCTCCTGAGCAGCGAAAGATGCTGCGATACATTTGGCTGGCTTACTTCGAGGTATTCTTCCAAATCACTGACGCATTTTACGCCCTGCGTGAGTTCTTCGAGAAGTTTTATGCGTGTAGGGTGTGCGATTACTTTGAGCAGCTCAATTTTTTCAGCAGCGGTTCTTTCAAAGACAGAAATCATAATAGTCTCTCCCTTTCTTATATTCTCGTATTCTTATATTCAAATATAAGAATACGAGAATTGTTTGTCAAGAAAAAATCTGTGAGTTTGGTGACTTCATTGAAAACTCAAGGGTGAATTTCCCCTGATAGGATCATATCAATGTCACGACTGTGACGCCGGCCCCGCCTTCCGGCGGCTCCCCTTTCCTGAAGTGCTTTACAAGGGGATGTCCGGTAAGGTGTTCGCATACAGCCCTCGACAGGGCCCCGGTGCCGAAGCCGTGGATGACGGTCACTTCGGTAAGGCCGGCAAGGGATGCATGGTTGAGAAAGGGCTCGAGCCTCGAGAGCGCCTCATCAACGCGCAGTCCAATAAGATTCAGGCGTGAAGAAACTTCCTCTCCTGGCACGGCGGATTTTGAAGGAGGGGTGAGGGGGGACAGAGCTTTGCCTCTTCTTGCTCCCACGTCCGAAAGAGGGACCTCGACTTCCATACTTCCAGCCCTCACCCTCAAGCGGTTCCGATCCTCATAGGCTTCAAGTACTGTTGCGTCACGTCCGAGGGATCTGACAAAGACCTGGTCGCCCACATGGAGTTCAGCCACCGACGGAATTGCATAATCCATATCATATGCCCGGAGCTTCCGAGCTGCCTCTTCCTGCTCTGCAACAATCTTCTTTACGACCTCACGACGGCTTTCCTTGTCCTTCTTCTTCAGGTCATCGAGGAAGGCGTTCATCCGTCTCTTTGTCTCGGCGATGATATCCGAAGCTTCCCGGTACGCCTTCGCAATCACCTCTTTCTCTCTCTTCTCCGTTTCGGAAAGTCTCTCTTCAAGGAGCCTTGTCTTCTCTTCTATCCCACTCCTCTCTTTCCGGAGTTCATGAAGGGCCCTTTCATACTCTGCCCTCTTTGCATTGAGGTCGGCAATGAGGTTGTCGAATTCCACTTTGATCCCGCCGAGCATACCCTTCGCCGAATCGATGATTCTCTCGGGCAGGCCGTACCTCTTTGCTATCTCGAGGGCATGAGACTGGCCAGGCTCTCCCACCCGTAACCGGTAAAGAGGGGTGAGGGACCTGTGGTCGAATTCCATGGAGGCATTGATCATGCCCTCTGTCCTGTGAACAAAACCTTTAATGTCCGTCAGGTGTGTGGTGGCAAAGAGCAAGGCCCCTCTGTCTCTTATCTCCTTTAAAACAGCACAGGCGAGGGCAGCCCCTTCATCGGGGTCTGTGCCGGTGCCGAGTTCATCGATGAGGACGAGGGACTTCGAATCGGCCTTCTTCAGGATATCCGAGATATTTGACACATGGGCCGAGAAGGTGGAAAGGCTGTTCTCAATCGATTGCTCGTCGCCGATGTCGACGAGGAGATCATGGACAAGGGGGAAGCAGGTTGCAGAGTCTGCAGGCACGGGCATGCCGGACAGGGCCATGAGGAGAAGGAGGCTGATCGTCTTGATGGCTATGGTCTTTCCCCCCGCATTTGAGCCCGTTATCACCATGACCCTGTCATCACCGCCCAGAGATACGTCGAGTGGCACCACGTCATCGCCCCTTCCCGATTTTCTAAGCGTGAGCATAAGGAGGGGGTGCCGCGCTCCCCTAAGACGGATCGAACCGGAATCGTCTATCTGCGGTTCCTCCATCCTGAGTTCGTCGGAAAACCGCGCGATGCAGTTCAGGAGGTCAAGGTAAACCAGGGTCTTATACTGGGCCTCTATGAGGTCTGCCACGCCCCTTATCTTAGAGGAGATCTCCCGGAGGATGCGGATCTCCTCAGCCTTCTGTTCTGCGATGAGGTTCTCGAGTTCGTTCGAAAGTCCGATGATGGCGAGGGGTTCGATAAAGGCAGTCTCACCTGATCTTGAAACATCATGGACAACGCCGGGTACCTGTCCCTTTGAGTCCATCCTGACGGGGATGACCCATCTGCCGGACCTTTCAGTAACATAGCTGTCTTGGAGAAAAACAGAGAGACCTTCGTCCCTCATCATCTCTTCGAGTCGCTTCGTGATCCTCCCTTTGAGCCGTCTCACATCTGCCCTCAACTCGGAGAGCGTGGACGATGCGCTGTCAAGGATATTGCCTTCACTGTCGATGGACCTTTCGAGAGTCCAGAGTATATCGGGAAAGCCTGTCAGGTCACAGGTGAGATCTTTGAGGAAAATGAGGTCATCCCTCTTCTCCAGCTGGAGTGAAACCCCGGAGAGGATATTGAGAAAGGGTGTCAGGCCGGCAAGCTCCACGGAATCCGCGACGGCGCCTTGCGGCCTTATCTTCGCAAGGAGGGTTGATATATCGGAGAAGCGTGACAGTTTGAGGGGAGCGCCTTCATGGGACATCATCCGTATCTCACGAAGGAGCCCGAGCCTTTTCTCTATCTCTCCCCTGTCATAGAGGGGACGGATCTCTGCAACAGCCTTCTGCGAGGCTTCGCTGTTCGAAAAGGCGGAGATGATCCTGAGGAGTTTCGGAAACTCGAGGAGATAGAGGGCGTTCTCCGTGATCATCGGGGGAGATCGCCGGATCTAAAGGCCCAGTCCCTCGATGATCCTGTTCCTCTGTTTTTCTATGACCTTCTGTCCCTGTTCCAGCGACTTCACAAGCTCCTTCTTGGCGCTCTCCGATAACTCCACCCCCTTTTCGAGAATCTCCGACGCCTTGTCTCTTACATCGCCTACAAATTCGTTGACGCTCTGGATCGTGTCCTCAACCAACTCGACGGCGTCATTCTTTATCCGCTTCGCTTTCCTCGATATATCCTTTCTCGTCTCCCGGCCCGACTGAGGCGCATAGAGAAGGGCTATTCCCGCGCCAAGAATGCCGCCTATCAGGAATGCTCCGGCGATCTTTGATGAACTATCCTTCATAGTCGTCTCCTTTCGATCTCTCTTTTTACTTAAACTGTAGCAAGAATGACGTTCGGAGTCAAATGTTGAAACGGAGGAGGTTGACGCTTGCCAAAAGGCACGCAAGGGTTATAGACTTGAAAGATATGAATATCTTCAGGAATGCCGATAAGAGACTCCAGACCGCGACGATAGAGGAACTGAGGGAGACGATCATCTCGGCAAATATTCCTCACCATGTCCAGGAAATCGCCGAGAGGGAAATCGATACCCTGTCAAAGATCAGCCCCTCTGCCGCTGAATATGCGATAGGGCTGATGTATATCGAGTATCTTCTGAGCCTTCCCTGGAACCATAAGACAGAGGATAATCTCGACCTCACCAGGGCCGAAAGAATTCTGAACGAACGCCATTTTGGCCTGAACAGGATCAAGGAGAGGATCCTGGAGCATCTCGCGGTAAGAATATTGATCAGGAACAAGAAGCCGAGGATCCTGGTAGTGGACGATGAAGAGGTCGCCAGGAAGAACCTGGACCATATACTCAAGAAAGAGGATTATTCGGTGGTGACGGCTGCTGACGGCGCCGAGGCGATGGACAAGATGGTGCATTCTGACTTCGATATTGTCCTGACGGACCTTCGTATGGAGGCGATGAACGGGATCGATCTCCTTGAAAAGGTGAGGCTTAGATACCCCGATACGAAGATTATCATGATCACGGCCCATGCAACAGTCGATTCTGCCGTTGAGGCCATGAAGAAAGGTGCCTTCCACTATATTACGAAACCTTTCAAACTGGACCAAGTGCGATCGGTCCTCAGGCAAGCCCTTGAGAAAAGGACATCCCCTTTTTCCGCAAAGGGATCGGTCCTCTGTTTCGCAGGTCCTCCGGGGACGGGGAAGACCTCCCTCGGAAGGTCCATTGCCGGCGCCTTTGGGAGAACCTTTGCGAGAATCTCCCTCGGCGGGATCAGGGACGAGGCCGAGATCAGAGGCCACAGAAGGACCTATGCCGGTGCGATGCCCGGACGCATCATCGAGGAGATCCGTCGTTTGGGGGTCATGAATCCTGTTCTCATGCTCGATGAGGTCGACAAGATAGGACAGGACTTCAAGGGCGACTCAGCCTCGGCGCTGCTCGAAATACTCGATCCCGAACAAAACCGCGCTTTTATCGATCATTACGTCGATGTCCCCTTTGACCTTTCGGGCGTTCTCTTCATCGCTACGGCGAACGTGGCTGATAACATCCAGGGACCCCTCAGAGACCGTATGGAGGTGGTCGAGTTTTCGGGGTATACGGATGATGAAAAAATCAAGATCGCCCTGCAGTACCTCGTCCCGAAACAGATTCAGGGACAGGGCCTCTCAGACTGTCCGCCGGAATTCACGGAAGAGGCTGTTTCAAAGATCATTCAGGAACATACCCGTGAGGCCGGGGTGAGAAACCTCGAACGAGAGATCGCTGCCATATGCCGCAAGGTGGCGATGCAGTCCGTCCAACATACGGGAAAGACAGAGGAGATAAAGCTGACATCAGACCTCGTAGAGAAATACCTTGGGCCAAGAAGATATTACTTTGAGGTTGCGGAAGAAAGGAGTCAAACCGGCGTTGTGACCGGTCTCGTGTGGACAGAGGTGGGAGGAGACATTATTTTTGTTGAGGCGGCGAAGATGAAAGGGAACAAGGAACTTATCCTCACCGGTTCTCTCGGGAATGTAATGCGGGAGTCAGCACAGACGGCATTGAGCTATATCAGGAGCAGCGCCTCCTCCTTTAACATCCCCGATGACTTTTTTGATAACCACGATATCCATGTCCACGTCCCTGCAGGGGCGATTCAGAAAGATGGGCCTTCAGCAGGAGCCACGATTGCCGTCGCCCTTCTCTCCCTTCTGAAAGGGCAGCCTGTCAGAAAGGATGTGGCAGTCTCAGGGGAACTGACGCTCAGCGGCAGGCTCCTCCCCGTAGGAGGGATCAAGGAAAAGGTCCTTGCTGCGAGACGTGCCGGGGTGAGGGAAGTGATCCTTCCCCTCAAGAACAGGGTGGATATCGAGAGCCTTCCTGA
>DASRZP010000091.1 GCA_035686305.1 Thermodesulfovibrionales bacterium
GCCTTTTACACCATCGGCTCTGTCAGTTTTGGACTTCAGATCGGCGCCTCTGCTGCAGAGATCGTGATGCTTGTTATGTCCAATAACGCTGTGAATGCGCTGCTCAAGACAGGGGTGAACATCGGAGGGGATGTTTCTGCGGCCATCGGTCCGACCGGCGCCGGGGCAGGTGCGAAAGGCATTATTGCCGACATCATCTCTTTTGCGAGGGCCAAAGGGGCGTATCTCGGTGCTTCCATCGAAGGAGCCGTTGTGGATACGGGAGACAGCATGAATGACGCATATTACGGGCAGCGCGTCACCCCTGAAGACATCCTCATAAAAAACGCTGTGAGCAATCCCAAGTCCACAGAACTTCGCGAAGCGCTCAAGAAAACAGCTCAGGAGAAAAAGGACTGAAGCGGTGTCTCTCATACTTTCCTCAATGCGAAGCGGGGGGCCATGGCTGATTCAGACCTGTTCGACGTCTTTCTCCTTATTGAAAACGGGGAAGAGTCTGTCGTAGCTGCTGAGAACGTGTTCGGGGATAACCCTCACCTCGGTCAGAGCAGCCATGAAGTGGGTATCGCCGACCCACCGGGGAATGCTATGGAAGTGGAGATGTTCTTCTATGCCGGCGCCTGCGACTTTCCCTATGTTAACACCGATATTAAAACCTTCGGGTCTGAAAACCGCTTTCAGAGAGCTGATGGAATGCTGGACCAGCTTCATTAACTCGAGGAGCTCATCGCTGGCCAGTTCGGTGAGCGAAAAGACATGGCGATAGGGCACCACCATGAGGTGTCCGTTGTTGTAAGGATAGAGGTTCATGATGACGTAACCAAGGCTGCCTCTGAAGAGAATGAGGTTTTCTCTGTCTCTCTCCTCCTTCGGCTTTTCGCAAAAGATGCATTCCGGACCCTTTTTCGAGAGGATATATTCGAGCCTCCATGGCGCCCACATCGGCTGTATCATCTCTTTTCCCTTCTTAAGAGATCGAGGACTTTTTGGGCGTCTTCCCAGACGAGCCATTTGTCCTTTGGATTCCTGAGAAGGTATGCCGGGTGGAACGTCGACATGACGGGTATGCCCTTGTAATCGTAGAAGGTTCCTCTCAATTTTGTTATCGGGGTCCTGGTGTTGAGGAGGGAATGTGCTGATATCCTGCCGAGTGATACGATCACCTTCGGCGCAATGATCTCTATCTGTCTTTCGAGAAAGGGCAGGCATGCGCGTATCTCATCTTCTTCGGGGTCTCTGTTCATGGGCGGCCTTGACTTAAGAATATTCGCGATATAGACATCTTCCCTGCGAAGGCCCATCTTTTCGATAAGCCTCGTGAGGAGTTTGCCTGCGTCACCGACAAAGGGCCTTCCCTGTAAGTCTTCGTCTCTTCCCGGGGCTTCTCCGATGAACATGATCTCTGCATCCAGACTGCCTTCACCGAAAACGAGATTCTTCCTGCCCTTTGACAACCCGCATCTTTGACAATCTCCGATCTCCTCACGGAGAGCATCCATGGCAGCCTTCTTTATCTCGGAAGCATGAAGATCTGGAATGTGGTGATGAGCGGCTCTTTCACGCTCGTGTCTTCCTTCGTCTCCTTGCTTTCGCCCTATTATCACCGGCAGACTCTCGAAACCGAGGGCATCTAGGTATTCAAGGACGGTCTTTATGTCGCGGGTTATATTCATATTAACAGGGCCGAATATTCTGAGACCTCACACCCCAACCGAGCTTTGTCCTCAACACTTCAAAGAAATCACTCGTGGGAGGGATGAGGAGCCTTGTCTTGTACGGCGATTTCTCGACTGCAATGACGTCATCCTTTCTTAGGGGGATTCCCTGTTGACCATCAACGGTAAGGAAAACGTCATCGATCGGGGTCCTCAGGACTATTTCGAGGCGGATATCGTCGGGAAGGACAATAGGTCGATTCGAGAGCGTATGGGGACAGATCGGGATCAGTATAATGCTTCCCATGGTAGGATAAAGAATCGGGCCTCCTGCGGAAAGGCAATAAGCCGTCGAGCCGGTGGGGGTAGAAACGATGAGGCCGTCAGCCCTGAAACCGTTCACATAAACACCATTGACGGACGTATCGAGCTCGACGATCCGTGCGAGGGCACCCTTATTGATGACAACATCGTTCAGGGCCGTGTATTCTTCGATCTCCTTGCCGGTCCTGGTGACCCTGGCCGTGAGCATGAGTCGGTCTTCAGCGGCGCACTTCCCTGAGAGGACCATGTGGAGGGCATCGAAGATCTCCTTCTGACTGATCTCTGTTATGAAGCCGAGGCCGCCCAGGTTCACACCGAGGATCGGAACAGACTTCTTGCATGCGAGTCTCGCCACCGAAAGCATCGTGCCGTCGCCGCCGAGGACAATGATTGCCTCGGACAGATCCGGTATCCGCTCACGCGGATAACCGTCGATGCCGATGGTCTCAGCCGATTCGGCATCGAGAAAGACGTCCGTTCCCCTCTCCCTGAGCCAGGGAAGGAGTCTCCTCACGATGTCGAGAGGTTCAGATCTGCCGGCTTTACAGACTATTCCAATCTTTTTCATCTATCCCCTCAAGAAGAATCTCGCGCTCATCCCCCTCCAAAATCGAAAATCTCACCGATAGGAAATCTTCCACATCTCCGAGCCTTTCCGCCCATTCTACAACAGAGATGCCATCTTTTCCAAGATATTCTTCTATCCCGATAAATTCAAATTCCGCGGCGTCTCTGATCCGGTAAAGATCGATGTGGTAAAAGGGGACAGGAGCGTTATGGAGTCTCCCTTCATACTCGGCAATGATCGTGAAGCTTGCACTCGTGATATCCCTCTCCGGAATGGCCAGGCCGAGGGCAATTCCCTTTATGAAGGTCGTCTTGCCCGCGCCTAGGTCTCCATAAAGACAGACGATGTCTCCTTTCTTCAGGTGGCGGGCGAGTCTGGAGCCATAGGAGAGGGTCTCCGCCGGTCCCTTACTCAGAAGCCTCACGGGCGATACCCTTGATAAAGTCTCTCTTCCCGATAATCCCGACGACCTTCCCCGCTTTCACGACGGGGAGGAGATGGATCTTCTTGTCGTTCATGATCGTGGCGACTTCATCAATCGGCGTCTCTTCACTGATGGTGACAACCTCTTTTGTGCAGGCATCCCTGACTGTCGTTGCCGCCATCTTCTTGATCTCTGCCTCGAGTCTGCTTGTGCCCAGAGGGATGAAGGCATCAAAGAGTCTCAGGATCGTGGGGATGTGAAATCTGCTGTTTTTGCTGATCAGGTCATTCTCGGTGATGATCCCGGCTATCCTGCCTTCGCTGTCGGCCACGGGCGCCCCGCTTATGCCCTTCTCTATGAAAAGTCTTCCCAATTCCTCGACCGTTGTGTCCGGTGAAACAAGGACTACTTCCCTTGTCATGATGTCTTTTGCCTTCAGCATTCGAAACTCCTTTACCGTCTTGACGGCGGTGATAACGAACGACCCGGAAACCGCTTTCCTAGATCATACACTAAATGAGCATGCTTATGGTAGATGAATGAAGGGTGGTACGATAGGTCATGGCACGATGTTTGGCGACCACCGCTCTTTGATGCGACAGGCAGATCTCTTTTTCAAGTCTTCACGGGAGATATTCCTTGTCCATCGCCTCGACCGCGAGGTTCCGGGGTTGATGCTCCTGGCCCACAGCAGGGAAGCAGCTGCGAGGCTTCCTGAGATGTTTCGGAAAAACGAGGAGACCCAAAATACGGAGAAGGGAATAAGAACCGTGAAGGCGTGAAGCTCTCTGCTGTTCTGTTACGGTTTCGTTGCCCTATCGTAAGAAGGACGTTGCATTCCGCCTTGCCGGTAACAGGCAGGGGATCAGAGGAGCCTGATGAATCCGCCCTGTCTGCCGGTCGATCCCTTGGCAAAACGGTACGAATAATACTTCTCGGGAAGGCAGTACGTGCATTCCCCTGACAGCCAGATATTCTCTTGGGGAACGCCCATGCCCAAGGCCTGATAGCTATTTGAGCTCTGGAGGTCTAGGTAATATATATCGCCTTTGTTCTTGTAATAGTCACCTTCGCCTGTCGCCTTCCTCACCGCCTCGATCACTTCATGGCCCACGTTATAGCAGCACCACCTGATGCCCGGGCCTATTGCTACCGTTATGTTTGACGGCGACGAGAAGAACCTCTCTGACATCGCCTCGATGGTGAGCTTCAGTATTCCTGCTGCCGTTCCCCTCCAGCCCGCATGCACCGCCCCCGCAACGCGGTTGACCCTGTCGTAAAGTAGAACCGGAACGCAGTCTGCCGCCTGAACGCCGATGACTATATCGTTCCTCCGCGTTATGACGGCATCCCCTATCTTGGCGTCAAGATCTCCATCGACCATGACAACTCTGTCGGTGTGCCTCTGCATCGGCAGATAGATTTTTCCCCTCTCGACAGAAGAGATTTCTGATATCCTTTCGAGATCGACTCCGGGCCTTTTTCCGGTGAAGAACGCCTTCACTCTATGATCAGGCATGTCAGGGAATATGATCTGTTCCATAGGATGCGAAGAGCAGGTTAAGGGAGGATATCTCTGAAGCCCTGCGGAATGCTTTCGATAATATCCGAGGCAACGAGACTATGTCGGCCCTTCTGGGAAGCGGCGATGTCGCCTGCAAGGCCGTGGAGATAGACACCGAGGATTGCTCCGTTGAGCGGGGTCAGGTGTTGTCCGAGGAAGGAAGAGATCATGCCGGTCAGGACATCCCCGGTTCCTGCCGTAGCCATACCCGGATTCCCGGTGGAGTTGATCCATGCCCTTCCATCGGGATCGGCGATTACCGTTGGCACTCCTTTCAGCACAAGAGTAACGCCGCTGTCTTTTGCAAAGGATAGGGCGGTATGGATCCTGTCCATCTCTATCCGTCTTCTGTGCTCCTGGGTCTTGGTTTTGCTCAGGAGTCTTGCCATCTCGCCAGGGTGTGGCGTGAGGATGACAGGAGCCAGGGCCTTCCTGAACATGCCGGTATTCCCTATGGAGTTCAGCCCGTCAGCGTCTATTACCATAGGTGCACGGCAAGATGTGACAACAGCCTCCATAATCTTTTCCGTGTCCTCGGAGACGCCGATGCCGGGGCCGATGCTCAGGACATCCGCACTTTCCGAAAGAAACCCGATTATAACATCCGCTGATTTTGCCGAAAGGCTTCCGTTGCCGTTGTCGGGCAGGGGGAGCGTCATCTCCTCCGTCACCCTTGATTGAAAAACACCCATGAGGGTTTCGGGAACACCGATCGTCACAAGCCCTGCGCCTGTCCTTAAACAGGCCTTTGCAGCCATAAGGGCAGCGCCTGTTCTTCCCCTTGACCCGGCAACGATGAAGACGTGACCATAATCCCCCTTGTGAGAGTAGGCTGGCCTGTCGGGGATCAGGGCTGACAGCAGCCCTCTCTCCACGAGCGTCACGGTTAAATCGGGTGAGGTGAGGAGGTCTTCGGGAAACCCGATGTTCGTGATACAGAGATTTCCCGTGTATTCTGCACCGGGGTAAAGGAGATGACCTCTTTTCGGCAATCCGAAGGTGACCGTGTGGCCGGCCTTGACCGCAACACCCATTACTTGTCCGGTATCTGAGGATATGCCGGAAGGGATATCAACGCTCACGACGGGCGATCCTGAGGCGTTGAGAAAATTGATTGTCTTCGCCATCGCTCCTGCGACGTCCTTGTTCAGCCCTGTGCCGAGCATTGCATCCACCACAACTGCCCCATGAAGGTCTTTTGCCGTGATCTCTGTCCTGAATTCAGCAGGGATACCCATCTTCTTCGCGACTCTGAACTGGGCGAGACAGTCGGGGCTCAACTTGTCTTCCTTAATGAGGAGAAGGATCGCCACATTCCATCCCGAGTTGTAGAGTTCTCTCGCGGCAACGATCCCGTCGCCGCCATTGTTGCCGCCTCCGCAGAGGACGATGGTCTTCTTCTTCTCATAGAGGTCCCTGATCTTCGAGGCAACGGCAAAACCCGCCCTCTCCATGAGGACACCGGCGGGAATGCCGACCTTTTCGATGGTCTTTCTGTCTATTTCCCTCATCTCCTCTGCAGTGACGACCTTCATAACGTCTTTCTCCTTAATCTCAGGGAATTGCTCACAACAGATACGGAACTGAATGCCATGGCTGCTGAGGCGATCATGGGATTCAGGAGCGGACCGCCAAAGGGATAGAGGAGGCCTGCGGCAACGGGTATGCCGATCACGTTATAGAAGAAGGCCCAGAAGAGGTTCTGCTTAATGGTCTTCAGGGTCATTCTGCTGAGGCGTATCGCCTCGACGACGCTCCTCAGGTCTCCCTTTATCAGGGTTATGTCGGAGGCCTCGACGGCGATGTCCGTGCCGGTCCCGATGGCTATGCCCACATCAGCCTCTGCAAGGGCGGGCGCATCATTGATCCCGTCGCCGACCATGGCCGAGACCTTGCCTTCTTTTTTGATCGAGCGAACGATAGCGGCTTTCTGCTCAGGAAGGACCTCAGCAAAGACCCTGTCAACACCGGCAAGTCTTGCCACCGCTTCAGCAGTCTTCTTCTGGTCGCCCGTCAGCATCGAGACCTCGATATGCATCTCCTTGAGGTCTCGTATCGCCTCGGCAGAACCGGCCTTCATCGTGTCTGCAAGGGCAAAGACGGCAGATGCCTCGTTGTTGATTGCCATAAAAACCGGCGTTCTAGCCTCTTCCAAGATCTTGTCGGCCCGTGCCTTCAGGGGAGATACCCTGATCCCTTCTTTCTCGAGAAGCTTCTCATTTCCTATGAATATCGTGAAACTGTTGACAGAGGCCCTTACTCCGCCGCCCGGCACGGCCATGAAATTTTTCGGTTCCTCAAGGCTGATCCCGTCTCTCTCAGCCCTTTTCACGATCGCCTTTCCGAGAGGGTGCTCGGAGACCCTCTCTGCAGAGGCGGCAAGCTTCAGCGCATCTTCTGTCGTGAGGCCTTCCTTTACGACGATATCCAGGACCTCAGGCTCTCCCTTTGTTATGGTGCCTGTCTTGTCGAGGACAATGGATTGTATCTTATGGGCGAGTTCCAGCGCCTCCGCATCCCTGATGAGTATCCCTTTTTCAGCGCCCTTACCTGTGCCCACCATGATGGCAGTCGGCGTCGCGAGACCGAGGGCGCAGGGACATGCTATGATCAGGACAGCGATGAAATTCATGAGCGCCAAGGCAAAGGAGGGTTTCGGACCGAGGAGATACCACACGAGGAATGTGACCACGGCAATTGATATCACCGTCGGCACAAAGACCGACGCCACCTGATCTGCGAGCCTCTGTATCGGCGCCTTGCTCCCCTGGGCTTCTTCGACGAGACGGATGATCTGACCCAGTGCGCTCTCTCTCCCTATCTTCATCGCCCTCATCTTGAAGCTTCCTGATGTGTTGACGCTCCCTCCGTACACCCTGTCCCCCGCCATTTTCTCAACAGGGATGCTCTCGCCGGTAATCATGGCCTCGTCAACCGTCGAATACCCTTCGATGATCTCTCCGTCGACGGGCATGCGGTCTCCCGGCCTCACAATGATCACGTCTCCGACGATAACCTCATCTATAAGGAGCTCCTTTTCCTCCCCTTCCCGCTGCACGAGGGCTGTCCTGGGCTGGAGCCTCATGAGTCTCTTGATTGCCTCCGATGTCCTGCCCCTTGCCTTCGCCTCAAGGAGCCTGCCGAGGAGGATGAGCGTTATGATCGTTGCCGACGTGTCGAAGTAGACGTGGGGAGAGACGCCGCTGCTCCTGAAGAACTGAGGGGTAAAGGTGGCAAGAACGCTGTAGATATACGCTGAAAAGGTCCCGACGGTTATGAGGGTGTTCATGTTTGTTGTTTTATGCCTTATGGCAGACCACGCAGCTCTATGAAACCTCATCCCCGACCAGAACTGCACGGGCGTTGCGAGAACGAAGAGAACGATCCAGTTAGAGAGGATGGGGATATTGACCATGGTGCCGATGATGATCGGAAGAGCAAGGCAGGCACTGATGATGAACCGCTTCCTGATATTGAGGAACTCCTTTTCCCTCTGGACCTTCTCCCTGTCAAGGTAATCTCCCGTTATCTCCTCGGCAGAGTATCCAGCCTCGCTCACGACCTTCTTGAAATCATGAAAGTCGACAAGAGAAGGGATATACTCTACGGAGGCCTTTTCGCCCGGCAGATTCACCGCTGCGTCCAGTACACCGTAGAGCCCCTTCAATGCCTTTTCGACGGCTGCCGAACACGCGGCGCAGGTCATCCCCTTTACGGCAAAATCGATCCTGTTGGTCACGACGCCGTAACCTTCTGAGGCAACGGCAGTTATCATGACATTGAGGTCAACGGGTTCTTCGAGTTCAACCGTCGCCTTTTCAGAAGCGAAGTTAACGGTTGCCTTCTTTACGCCTTTGATCTTACCGAGCCCTTTTTCAACGGCAGCGGCGCAGGCAGCGCACGTCATGCCTGATATGGGGAGGTCGATCTTTTGCATGGTAAGACCATTATATCAAAAAAGGGTGCTCCGATCTCAGCCCAGCACCAACCGGACAAATAAGAATGGGCATTTCATCAATAGCGTGAAACCGGTAAGGCATGGATCGAAGCCTTGTGAATGCGATGGAATTCCGCAATGAGCTATCCCTGGGATTTCACTGAACGTGCGATCACTCATTGAGCAACGAGCGGTGGTCGGCAACTTTCCAAGGATCTGGCGATGCAAGGCTTCTTACCACTCCTGCCCTTGGCGAACATGATATAGTGCAACGGTGAAGATTCTCTCACGTGTTTTTTCTATCTGGTATAATGGTGGATATCACGACGGATAATTTACGGGTGCCGTCTGAAGCAATTCGAGAGGAGGTGGTTTCCACGGAGCAATCAGGCGTGACGCATCAGGACAAGCCCGCTTATCAGTTGTTCACCCCCTCAGGCAAGGCAATCCTCTACCGGGAGATGGTCCGGGACCTATCGGCGGCTGACGTAGTCCTCTTCGGTGAATTCCATAATAACCCGATTGTCCATTGGCTCCAGTATGAGGTTACAAAGGACCTCTTTGAACTCAAAGGGGAATGTCTCATTCTCGGGGCAGAGATGTTCGAGGCCGATGACCAGATCGTGCTCGATGAATACCTGGAGGGCAAGATCAACCGGAATCATCTCATGACCGAGGCGAAGGTCTGGAACAATTACGCTACAGACTATGAGCCCCTCGTGAAGTTTGCTCTCGGCCGCAATCTCAGGTTCATCGCCACAAATATCCCCAGGCGCTACGCGAGTCTCGTGGCACGGGAAGGGCTTGAGGCCCTCGAGGGTCTTGGAGAAGAGGCGAAGAGGTTCATCGCCCCTCTGCCCGTTGTTATTGACATGTCATCGCCGGGATACACGGAAATGGCCGAGGTGGGCATGGCCCATGGCATGGGGACGGGGCCCGAAAACTTCATGGCAGCCCAGGCCATGAAGGACGCTACCATGGCCCATTTTATCTTGAAACACCGGGCTCCGAAGAGCCTCTTTCTTCATTTCAATGGCGAGTACCATTCAAGAAACTATGGCGGGATCTGCTGGTACTTGCGTAAGGCAGACCCAGGGCTCATTGTTCGCATCATCTCACCGGTGGAGGGAGCCCCTCTCACTTTCCAGGAGGATTACCGTGGTCTGGGAGACGTCGTTCTCGTAGTGCCTCCTGAGATGACCAGGACCTACGAGGAGGATTGACGTTCTCAGAAACCGGGATTCAGACACCAGGAAGAAGGGAGAAGACCATGGCAGGGGGAAAGAAGAAGATCGAAGATGTATCGAATGAATTGAATGAAAATATCCTTGCTGTCAAAGGAACCTTAGAACTCATGGAAGCATCAGTCACCGAGGATGAACTGCGCGGACTACTCCTGAAGGCAATCGAGAGGATGGCTATCATCGAGACATTATCGAGCGACATGTTTGTCGTCTTGAAAAGTTGCCTGGACAGACTTGGTGAAATCAGGAAATGACGCCATAACCTCGAAGCATAGGTTCAGGACAGATCGTTCTGAAGACTACGCGGACAAAAAGGCCCAAAGGGCGACTCTCTTGATCAGCAGGATGAGGGATGCATGCCAAGGGTCACAGGGGAACCTCCTGACCGCTGGGAATGGTTATCCGAATTACTGTTCCTTCAGAGGGGACCCCGCTGATCTCAACCTCGCCGCCAAGGAGGCGGGCCCGTTCCCGCATCCCGATGAGCCCGAAGGACCGCGGCTTGAGTATGTCCTCTTCTGAAATTCCCTTGCCGTTGTCCTCTATCGTTAGGACCACTTTGCCGTCACTCTGGCTAAAAGAGGCCCTGACCTTTGTTGCCTCGGCATGGCGCATCACATTCGTCAGCGCCTCCTGGAAAATACGGAAAATGGCGGTCGAACGGTCTCTGTCAAGGACGATCTCTTCGGGTTTGAAGGTGATGTCACAGGATATGCCCGTCCGGCTCTGGAAGTCCTTTGCCTGCCATTCAATGGCGGCGACAAGGCCGATTCCGTCGAGTATGCTCGGCCTCAATTGCGTGCAGATCCTTTTTACCGTCTGGATTGTGGCATCAACGAGATTGGACATAGACCGCGTCTTTTCAGCAAGTTCCTGATGATCCGAGCACTTCCTGCCGACCCAGAAGATGTCCATTTTCAGGGCTGTCAGTGTCTGGCCAAGTTCGTCATGAAGCTCACGGGCGATCATGGTTCGTTCTTCTTCCCTTACGGACTCAAGGTGCTCGTAAAGGCTTCTCAATTGCTCATGGGACGCCCTCAACTCTTCCTCGACCCTCTTTCTGGCCGTTATGTCGCGGGAGACGACGATCATCGATTCAATGGAGCCGTCCTTGGTGAATTCAGGCACGATCCGACCCTCATAATAGCCTGGTCCTGAGGGCATCTCCATTTCGTACTCGATAATGGTTTCCCTGCGGTCCTTGAGAATCTTCTGGAAGGCCTTATTCCAGAGGGATACAAGGTTCTCCGGAAACCCTATCTCTTTACCTGTCCTCCCGACGAATGCCCGGGCAGGCAGGTCGATTGCCCGTTCCAGCGCAGGATTGACATAGGTAAAGCGCATCTCCTTATCAAAACGAGAGACCATATCAGGGGAGTTCTCCGCGAGGGCCTTAAATTCTTGTTCACGCCGGTGCAGGGCGTCTTCTGCGCGCCTCCGCTCCACGAGCTCAAGTTCAAGCTCCTTGTTCAGGGTGATAAGTTCTTCCGTTCGCTCTTTAACCAACTCTTCAAGGCGGTTGCGATGCCTCCAAAGTTCATCGGCGTAAGACTGGAGTTGCAGCAGTATTTTCCTCCGTTCTTCCTCAGCCGCCTCCCGCTCAGCGATCTCGGCCTGCAACAATTCATTTGCCTTCGTCAGTTCTGCTGTCCGTTCCTGAACCCTTTGTTCCAGTTCATCATGGGACTGTTTCAAGGCCTCCTCGGCCCGTCTTCGCTCGGCCCGGTCCTCGGCCTCCCTGAGCGCTCTCTCTATGGAGGGTGCGAGTCGGGACAGATTGTCTTTCAGCACATAATCCGTAGCGCCTATCTTGAGCGTCTCGATGGCAAACTCCTCGCCGATCGCACCGGAAAGAAAGATGAAAGGCAATCCCGGACATTTTTCCTTTGCGATTTTTAGCGCCGACAGACCGTCAAAGGCAGGAAGAGAGTAATCCGAGAGGATTACATCGAAGACGCCCTTTTCGAGTGCGGAAACGAAGGCATCCTTTGTTTCGACGCGCACTGCCGAGCAACGAATACCCTCCTTGGCAAGCTTCAGCCTGAGAAGTTCAAAGTCGTCCTGGTTGTCTTCAAGATTCAGGATAGACAATTCTCTTTTTGAGACACCTTCATTCATCGTATCCGCCGCAGGGTCCAGAGAACTCATGACATCCCGTAGATTTCAGACATTGCTGAGTTTCGGTTCGCCGTCATGAGGATGAACCACGGGAAAAAAATGCTGCTATCGAGGAGTCTCATCGCTTGTTTAACGCCGCAGAGAAGGATTTTCATTGAGCAGAAGCCAATAGTATCCGATCTGCTTAACGATTTCTACGAACTGGTCGAAATCGACGGGCTTTCGTATGTAACTGTTGACCCCAAGGTTATAGCTTTCGACCACATCCCGCTCTTCCTTTGAGGAGGTGAGGACTACCACGGGAATGACCTTGCGTACGCTGTCCCCCTTGATCTTCCTGAGGATCTCTATCCCGTCAACCTTCGGCAATTTGAGGTCAAGGAGAATAAGGCCGGGAAGAACAGGGGTTGTGTTTGCATACTTACCCCTATGGAACAGATAATCGAGTGCGTCCTGCCCGTCCCTGAGCACTTCCAGGGGATTGGCAATATTGTTTCTCTTCAGTGCACGAACGGTGAGTTCCACGTCGTCAGGATTATCCTCTACGAGGAGGATGGTGACTTGTTCGTTCAACATGTTAGCCTCCGAACGGTATGGTAATAAAAAACGTTGCTCCCTTTCCGGACTCTGACTCAGCCCAAACCTTCCCGGCATGGCGTTCGACGATTCTCTTCACAATTGCAAGACCGATGCCGGTTCCCTCATACTCTTCGGGAAGATGAAGTCTCTGGAAGACCCCGAATATCTTCTCGTGATACTCCATGTCAAAACCGATGCCGTTGTCCCTCACAAAGATTGCCTTCTTCTCGTCATCGAATCCTATCTCAATTTTGGAATCCATTCCGTTCCGGGTGAATTTGATGGCATTCGAGATAAGGTTAGATAAAGCGACCTGCATCAATTTTTGGTCACAATCAAGAACGGGAATATTCCCAAAAGCTATGGTTATCCCCCGGGCTTCGATCTCCGGTCTGAAGTCATTGAGGGCATTTTTCACGATTCCCTGAATATCGACCGGTCTTTTCTGGAGCTCTGTTCTCCCGGCCTTGGATAGGGTAAGCATGTCATCGATAAGGGAAGACATCTTCAACGTATTGGCCCTTATCCTGTTGAGATAATGCTGGCATTGGGCTTCGATCTTCTGTGAGTAGTCATCAAGGAGTATCTTCGAGAAGCCTTCGATACCCCTGAGGGGCGCCCTGAGGTCGTGGGAAACAGAATAGGCGAAGGCCTCGAGTTCCTGATTTGCATAAGCAATATCCTCATGGGCCTTCATCAGCGAACGGTTTTCTCTCTCCAGGGCCTCTGCCATCTCGTTAAACGAGAGGATGAGTCCACCGATTTCGTCGGGATGTCGCACATCAAGCCTCATGGAGTAATCGCCCTCCCTGATCTTCAATGTCAGTTCCTTTATCTTTTCCCTGAAGGTCAGAAGGGGCTGGCTGATGAGTTTCGAGAGGACGATATAAATGATGATGGCTATGATGAACAGGCCGGCGATACTGATGAGAATATTCTTGTTCCTCAACCGCGCGATGGCCCCATAATTTTTCTCAGCGTTCTTGCTTACGATGATGCCGCCAAGGACCTTCCTTTCTGACCCATGACAGCCATAACATTGTGGGTTGTTCAAGACTGGATGGATCGTGGTGATATACTGCTTTCCACCAATGTTCTTTTGGGACGCCTGCGGAGGCTGGAGACCCGTCTTTAATGAGGCATCGAGAGTTTCCAGAAAAGGTCTGTCCGGAATGACGGCAGCCATCGGCAACGTGACCGTGTCCTTTTCAGTCGCAAAGGAGATCTTCTGGTCATAAGCGCAGATGAAAATGTCCGGTCCGCCATGGTCACGTATCTCCAGCAATTGCCTTTCCATTGCCGGACTGTCACCGATTGCCATGGTGTATCTGAGGCTCTCAACGATGATGCGGGCCTGTTCTTCACTGGACAGGACAATCTCTTTGACCATATCCTTGGTCTGGTGAGAGACCGTCAGGTAGATTATGACTGCCATGACTGTGGCTACACTCAAAGTTAAGACGGTGAGGATCGTCCTGGCTAGGCGTTTCCTGATAAATCCGAACATCCTTCTCCCCCAAAAGTCTTAGCCGCCAGCTTCTCTCTCTCTCATAGGTGCGGTATATGGTATCTTACTATTTTTGCGGTATTATCGCAATATGCCTCGGCGTCGTCCTCTTCTAGGGAGTTTCATCAAGAGAACTTCTGTGTCCTTTGCATGGGGTGTCTCCGCTATCGTCCGGAGTGATGGGCCGGGTGAAGGGAATGGCGGATTATTCCCCGCGGTTCCGGTAAAATCTCACCTTCCTTGCCCCCATGAGACACGACAAAAGCATGCTCACAAGACTCACAATGAGTGCCCCCCAGAAGGCAGGCCTGAAGCCCTCTATCTGAAGGCCGAGAGACAGAGGGCCTGACAGCCAGGCAGTAAGGGTCAGCATGAAGGCGTTAACGATGAGGGTAAAGAGTCCGAGGGTGAAGAGGATAAGAGGCAATGTGAGGAGTTGGACAAGGGGTTTTATGAAAGAGTTCACCAGTCCGAAGATCGCCCCGATGATGATCATCTTCCACCATTCGCCGGTGAATGTTATGCCGTCGACAAGTTTCACCGCAGCCATGATCGACAAGGCATTGATCATTACTCTCAGAATCAGGTATTCCATTCACGGTCAGCCTTTACTCATAATCATAGCAGAATCTGCTCGTGTTGAGTATGCCGATGGGCGCTTACTATTGACTTATCCGGCCTCTATTGGTTAGGTTTAATGAGTCAGGTCACTGACCGGCCTTATTTTCGCTGCGGAGGTTTTGATGATACGAAGAATCTCTCTCCTTCCGGATAAAAGAGGTTTCACCCTTATTGAACTCCTTGTCGTTCTCGTAATCATAGGTCTTCTCGCGGCCCTCGTCGGTCCAAGGGTCTTCTCGGGCGTCGGAAAAGGGAAACAGGGCAGTGCAAAGGCCCAGATTGAGCTCTTCGGACAGGCACTGGACCAGTTCAGGCTCGATACGGGAAGATATCCCACCACCCAGGAAGGGTTGAATGCCTTAGTGACGAATCCGGGGGCCGACAACTGGCAGGGACCCTATCTCAAGAAAGGCGTGCCCAATGACCCCTGGGGCAAGCCCTATCACTACCAATGCCCCGGCACCCATGGGGAATACGATTTGATTACCTATGGCAGGGACGGAGCGCCGGGAGGGGACGGAGAGGACAAGGACGTCGTAAGCTGGGAATGAACGAAAATGGATGAAGGATGAATTATGAAGGGTAAGAATAGAGTAAGAGGCTCGACCAAGAAAGGATGAAGAAAGTTTTTCATCCCTCATAATTCATCCTTCATCCTTATTTTTGTCCACCTCGTATTCAAGCAGCGCAATCTTCTGACTCAGCTCCTTCACTTTCCCCTTGAGGTCTGAGATCACATAGGAAAAGTAGATCAGTGCCAGGACAAGAAAGAAGATGATCCAGACAAAGACAAGGGCAGGGGGATAGCCGATTCCCAAAACCCTGGCGATGGGGTCCACAATCTTGTCGGCTACGGAGCTCGCCATGAGGGCAAAGCCGACGATAAACCATGTTACAGAGAGCTCTTCCCTGAACTTCTTCCTTCTGACCATCTCGAATATAATGAGGAAGAATATCAGGCCGAGCAGAAAGAGCGTGATCCTCGCACTAAAAGACATGCCTATTCCCTTTCCCTTCCCATCATGACCATGATGACGGCAAGCGTCATCTTGATGACATAGAGTACCGGTCTCAGGCCGCTGTGCATTGATTTCTTATCTGGGCTCTTCACCATGATTACCGGTGCCTCGACGACTCTGAACTTTTTTCTGTGGAGGGCCATGATGATGTTGACATCGGGATAATCGAGGGGGTAGTTATCGCCCTGCGAAAGATAGGAGAAGGCCTTCCTGTTGAGCAACTGAAACCCTGACGTGGGGTCGGTTATCGTTGCACCGGTATACATCTTGGCGATCTTCGAAAAGAGCCATATCCCGATCGCCCTTGGTATACCGGGCCTGTAGCCTTCTTTCAGGAAGCGGGAGCCTATCACGACGTCGGCGGCCTCATGTTCCATTGCGGCCAACAGATTTTCGACGGAAGAGAGGACATGCTGACCGTCAGCATCCATAGTGATGACAAAATCATACCCATGGCGTTCGGCAAACCGGAATCCCGTCTGGAGGGCTGCTCCGTAGCCGAGGTTGAAGGGAAGATCTATCACCCTGACGCCCTCCTGCCTCGCTATGGCTGCCGTATTGTCTGTGGAGCCGTCATTTATAAGGAGGATGTCGGCATACGGTGCATATTCTTTCGCATTCCTGATCACCGTTCCGATGGTCTTCTCTTCATTCAGTGCCGGAATAACGATGAGATGTCTCTTTCTAGCCATGTGCCTCTTGGTTATCCGATTACCAGATGGGAGAACTATTCTTTGCACTCTACCCAGTTTTTCCCATGACCAATATCGACTTTCAGAGGGACTGTCAAATCCGCGGCTCCTTCCATCCCTTCACGGATCATCTCTCTTGCCCATTCAATCTCTCCCTCAGGCGTCTCGAAAACAAGTTCATCGTGGACCTGGAGGATCAGCCTGGTCTTCAGCATCTCTTCCCGGAGAGTCTTTGAGATTCGTATCATGGCAATCTTAATGATGTCGGCAGCCGTCCCTTGTAAGGGAGAGTTGATAGCGAGACGCTCACCCTGGGCCCTTGTATTCGCATTGCTGCTCTTCATCTCGGGGACGGCCCTTTTCCTCCCGACGAGCGTCGCGACATATCCTTTTTGACGGGCATTGTGGAGGGATTGTTCAATGTAAGACTTCACACCGGGATGTTTTTCAAAATAACCGGTAATATATCTTTTCGCATTTTCAGGGGTGATGTCTAAGGCTTCAGACAGCCCGAAGGGCGAGATGCCATAAACAATACCGAAGTTTACGGTCTTTGCGACCCGTCGCATATCTGAGGTTACGCTATCCATGGTTACTCCAAAAATCTCCGAGGCAGTCCGTGTATGGACATCGACTCCGGAAAGGAATGCATCGATCAGCCCCCTGTCGCCGCTCATATGGGCAAGGAGCCTCAGCTCGATCTGAGAGTAGTCTGCTGAAACCAAAACATTACCTTCCTCAGCGATGAAGGCCTCCCTGATCCGCTTTCCCCACTCACCCCGGATGGGTATATTCTGAAGGTTCGGCTCACTGCTGCTCAGCCTGCCCGTTGCGGTTCCTGTTTGGTTGAAGGATGTATGGATCCGGCCTGTGGCAGGGTCTATGAGTTGGGGAAGGACGTCGGTATAGGTGGACTTCAGCTTGCTGAGACTCCGGTAATCCAGTATCTCCCTTGGAATCCCGTGCTCGGTTGCCAGATCCTCAAGAACTCCTACTTCGGTAGAAAAGCCGGTCTTCGTCCTTTTCCTGGGCTTCAACCCAAGAGTCTGGAACAAGACCCTGCTTAGCTGTTTCGGTGAATTAATGTTGAATTCCTCGCCGGCAAGGAAATAGACCCGTCGCTGGATTGCGTCAATCTCCCTGGCGAGCTCATTTGAGATTTCCTTCAGCCTGGCGTCGTCGACCTTAAAACCGGCCTCTTCGATCCCCATAAGAATATGAAGAAGGGGCATCTCTATCTCAAAATAGAGCTTCTCCATCCCCTCGTTCTTCACCCTTTCGAAGAGGAGTTCCTTGAGTTCGAAGGCCAGAGCCGCATCTTCTGCGGAATAGTCTGTGGCCTCGTCAACAGGGACTTCGGCAAAAGAGGTCCTTTTCCCGAGGACCTCCTGGAATGACCTCTTGCGATAGGAAAGATACTCGAAGGCGACATCTTCAAGGCTGTGGTTCGGCTTGTTCGGATTCAGAAGATAAGAGGCGAGCATGGTGTCATAGAGTCTTCCCTTGACCATGAGTCCCTCGCGCCCCAGCATCGCCATATCGTATTTCAGATTGTGACCGATCTTGGATATCTCTTCATCCCCGAAGGAGGCTGCCAGGATCGCAAAGGACTCTTTTTTATCAGGTTGCTCGGGTTTGTCGGGGTAGGCATGATCCAGAGGTATGTAGTAGGCATGCTCTCTTGAACTGCAGATCGAGAGGCCGACAACCCTGTCTGTGCGAGGGTCCCTGCCGGTCGCTTCGACGTCAAAAGCAAATTGCGGGCGAAGGGAAGAGGCAACGTCCCGTAAGGAATCAAGGGAAGAGACAGTCTCAAAGGTTGTTTCGCGCTTTGCCGTGGGGATGAGTTTCATGAGGCTTCCGAACTCAAACTCCCTGAAGAGGGAAAGGAGTGCTGCCCAATCAGGTTCCCTGAGTCTGAATTCCTGGAGCCTCACATCGAGCGGTATCGAAGTGTTTATCGTCGCGAGCCGTCTCGATATCCTTGCAACCTCGGCGTTTTCGGCTATAAGGTTCCTCAGTTTCTCCTTCTGGATCGTCTCCGGATGATTCAGGATCTCTTCGAGATCCCCCGAATTGACCAAAAGTTCTCTCGCCGACTTCTCGCCGATCCCTTTTATTCCCGGAATGTTGTCGACGGCATCACCGGTGAGCGCCATAAACTCTGCCACCCGCTCGGGGCCGACACCGAATCGTTCTTTCACATGTTCGGCGTCGAGGATCCTGTCCTTGACGGGGTCGTAGACCTTCACCCCGTCACCGACGATCTGGAGCATATCTTTGTCGGAAGTGACTATGAAGACCTTTGCGCCCTCCTTTGCTGCCTTGAGTGCTATGGTGGCCAGCAGGTCGTCTGCTTCATACCCGGGCTGCTCAAAAATCTTGATTTTGAAGGCCGAGATTACCCTGCGTACATGAGGCAGCTGCAGTACAAGATCTCCAGGCGTCTCGGGTCTGCGCGCCTTGTATGCTTCAAAGATCCTGTGTCTCTCAGTCAGTACGGGAGAATCGAAGGAGACAATGATTCCATCGGGCTGTTTCTCCCTGATGATCTTGAGGAGCATATTCGTAAATCCGAAGATGGCATTCGTCGGAAAGCCCTTTGAGTTTGTTAGTCCCTTTATGGCATAAAAGGCACGGTAGACATAGGAATTTCCGTCAATGAGGTAGAGGTTCATGGGAGATTATACCGCAATTCATACCAAATGGGGAACGCGGGGAGGGCATAGCCGCTGCGTGGATACACTCGTGTGCAGAGACAAAAAAACTCCCCGGTGTTTTTCCGGGGAGCTGGAGAAACCTTATTCAATAGTGATTTTCTTGGACTTCTTTGCTGTCTCTTCAGACCTGGGGATCCTGACTTCGAGCACCCCGTTTTCAAAATGTGCCTTTATCTTCTCCGTATCCATACCTTCAGGCAATTCAAACCTGCGGGTGAAGGAACCGTATGAGCGCTCAAATCGGTAGTAATCCTCTCTTTCAACCTTCTCTTCTTTCCTCTTGTGTCCCAAGATCGTCAGGTAGTTTTCGTGAACATTAAGGTCAAGGTCTTCCTTCTTGACGCCCGGCACGTCAGCCTTCACTACAAGCTCGTTCCCTTCGTCGTAAATATCAACGGAAGGTGAAATCTGTTCAAGTTCTGCCGTGCGCGAACCCGGCCATGCAGGGGCACGGAAGAGCGAAAACGGTCTTGACCACAGGTCTTCGAACCATCTTTCCATTCTCTCGAGCTCTTCAAAAGGAGACAGCGCCAAAGGTTTCTCGGTCTTGATTAGTTCTTTAGTCCCTTTCATGTCATACCTCCCTTCTATACTTTCAATCTAGAATGAAGAGGGTGAAATTGCAAAAGCGGAATTTTCGAGATTTCTCCGTTTTTTGGCAAGAAATGAATAACAAGGACAAAAATGATCTGCTTTTGTATGTCTAATCGAAAAAGCTTGAACTCCTGCAGCCTTTTCTCCTTTTTGCTTTATGCCGCTGGAGGCAATAGCATGGCTGTGACAGGGTTCGCTAAAAGCGCATAATATCAATAGCATATGGGTTCACGAGAGGCCTTCATTCAGGTGACCATCCATTTTCCTGGGTTTACATTTTTCGCGGATGTAGTATCATTATAAGTACATGGAAAGAGGAGGGTTTAATCTGCTGCTTGAGGAATCGGTGAAAATCCATGGCCACCTCTGTCCGGGGCAGGTGCTTGGGGTGAGGATGTCGCTCCTTGGCCTCAGGGGAGCCGGCATCAGCGATCCGAAGGGGACTGACAGGAAGAACCTTATGGTCTTTGTCGAGATGGACAGATGCGCCACTGATGCAATTCAGTCTGTAACGGGCTGCACTCTCGGTCACAGGACGATGAAGTTTCTTGACTATGGAAAGATGGCGGCGACCTTCGTAAATCTCAAGACAGGGATGAGTATAAGGGTCATCGCAAAGGAGGGCACGAGAGATCGGGCGAGGGAGCGTTTCCCCGGGATCGACAATAAATACCTGGCGCAACTTGAGGCATACAAAATGATGGCTGACGAAGATCTCTTCGACGTAATGGAGGTGGACGTCCCACTGAACCCTGAGGATATGCCGGGAAGACCCCTTAGGCGGGTAAAATGCGACCTCTGCGGGGAATGGGTCCAGGATATGAGAGAGACCCGTCAAGGTGGAAGGGTTGTCTGCAGGGCCTGCGCAGATGGCGGATACTACACTGCAAGGAGTCATTTTTTATCGGCCTCCGTTATGCAGAAAAGTCATAACGGCATCGAAATCAGGTCAAAATTGTGGATTGAAGTTGATGGTGAGCCGGTCTTCGGACGGGGCAGAGAGTTCTTGCTCCGGGCAATCGACGCCCATGGTTCCATCAGCCAGGCTGCCAAAGAGATCGGTATCTCCTACCGGAAGGCATGGAGTTATATCAAGTCAATGGAAGAACGGCTCGATATGAAATTGGTTGAGCGAAAGGCAGGCGGCAGAAATGGTGGAGGAGCTTCGCTGACGAAGGAGGCGAGAGATCTTCTCGGAAGGTATAGAATGATGGATGAAGGCATACGGGATGTTGTTGATGCCAAATTCAGGAGACTCTTCCGTTGAACAGGCAAGGAGTCCTCTATGTGTGACACCCATTCCGGCGAAGGCAAGATGAAGGCAGGCATCATGACCATTCCGCTCCATGAGGCGGTGGGGAAGGTTCTGGCACACGATATCACGGAAATAAGGAAGGATGAATTCAAGGGCAGGGCCTTCAAGAGAGGGCAGATTGTCAGGGAGGAGGATATCTGCTACCTTCAGAGACTCGGGAAGGAACACCTTTTTATTTTGACGCTCTCCGATGACGAGATGCATGAAGACGACGCGGCCCGTTTGCTCGCATCTGCACTCATGGGGCGCGGCGTCGAAATCCAGGGAGAACCGAAGGAAGGAAAAATCAACATCGTTGCAGCGAAGGACGGTCTCCTGAAGGTTAACAAGGACCTTCTCCTTGAGTTCAACATGCTCGGCGACGCAATGTGTGCTACGATGCATAATAATACCGTTGTTACGAAAGGCCGGATCGTTGCAGGGACAAGAGCCATTCCCCTCGTGCTCAAGAAAAGGATCGTTGAGGAGGCTGTCTCAGTGGCACGAAAGGGACAAGGCATCATCGAAGTGAAAGAAATGAGGAGACCGAGGGCAGGCGTCGTCATTACAGGGAACGAAGTCTATCACGGAAGAATCAAGGATGCCTTTGCGCCGGTCGTCGAGAAGAAGATAAGAGACTTCGACGGCGAGGTTGTCGGGATTTACTATGCCCCGGATGATGAGGGGTTTATCGAGGCAAGATTAAGGGAATTGCTGTCTGCAGGCGCAGACCTTCTCATCACGACAGGAGGAATGTCCGTTGACCCCGACGACGTTACACGTTTTGCTGTGAGGAGACTCGGTGCGGTTGGCATGACCTATGGCTCTGCGGTTCTGCCGGGGGCCATGTTCCTGATAGCATATGTGCCGGTTGCGCCTTCAGCAGACAAGACTTCTCCATTGCCACAACAAGGAAGCTCTGAATTTTCGGACTCCTGCTCCGCAGGGCTCATCCCTTTGCTTGGCATCCCGGCGTGCGGCATGTACCATAAGACCACGGTCTTCGATCTTATCCTTCCTAGGGTGCTCGCGAGTGAATGGATAGGGAGGAGAGAGCTTGCGGAACTCGGCCATGGAGGGCTCTGTCTCGATTGCGGGGAATGCACGTTCCCTGTTTGCCCTTTCGGAACGTAAAATGCTGATAATAGCCCTCTTACGCTTGACTATAGCCTATTCTCTCTCTTTTTCGCTTATGATCGTCCTATTGACTGAGTATAAGACAAAACGCTTTGCAAAAGCACAAAAGGAACTGAGATTTGAGATTCTGGATTTCGGTCTTAATTCAAAGAAGTCTGACGAATGGTGAATGGTGAAAATCTTCCCATTGCAAAAACCGACGCGTTTTCGTTATGATTAACACAGGGAGACACTGTGTTAAGAGAGAAAGTTGAAGAGGTACTTGAGAAAATCAGGTACGGTCTCAAGTCTGAAGGCGGTGATATAGAGCTTGTGGACATTAAGGGCGACGTGCTTTACGTGAGGCTCAAAGGGAGCTGCAGCACCTGTCCCATGTCTTATCTCACGATGAAGAACTGGGTCGAGTCCAATATCAAGAAAGATATCCCTGAGATAACCTCCGTACAGACAGTATGAAGAACATCACGCACAGAAAAGAGATCAGCCATTTCTTCCTCTTTTTTGTCCTGGTGAGCCTATCCCTTTTTTCATTTTGTCTCTCACTTGTCGAAGCAGCTGAAAAGGTTTCGGTCAAGGACATACGTTCCTGGTCTTCTCAGGGCTACACGAGGGTAGTTGTCGAGCTGTCCAGTCCCGTTGAGTTTACCAAAAACCGCCTCTCGAATCCTGACAGGCTTTACTTTGATCTCAGGCATGCGAAAATAACCAGGGAAATAAAGACAAGGCTCCCTGTGGGCGACGGTACCCTAAGGGTTATCAGGGCAGGGCAGTTTGACGGTGACACCGTTAGGATTGTCCTTGATCTCGAAACTATCGAAAACTATAAGGCCTTTTACCTGGATGATCCGAACAAGCTTATCATTGATGTGTACGCGAAGAGGCCTGCAGAAAGGGTGGTCCTTTCGAGGAAGGTGATCGTCCTCGATCCCGGACACGGCGGCCATGACTCTGGCGCCATTGGCAGGAACGGTCTGCAGGAGAAGGATGTTGTCCTCGACATAGCGCTGAAGGTGAGAGAACTGCTCGCCGCAGAGCCGAACCTCGAAATCGTTCTTACCCGGGAGACAGATGTCTTTATCCCCCTCCCTGAAAGGACGGCCATGGCCATGAAAAGAGATGCCGACCTCTTCGTATCGATCCATGCGAACGCGAGTCCCAATAGGGCTGCGCGGGGAATAGAGACCTACCTTCTCAACTGGACAAACCAGGAAGAGGCGATTCGGGTTTCGGCAAGGGAGAACTACATTTCGGTCAGGACCATGAAGGACCGGATGGAGAAATTCCGGAGAGACAATGAGCTCGATATCATAAAGAGCGATCTCAGGAGGCAGCATAACAATGAAGAGTCGGTTGCCCTCGCAAATTATGTTCAGAACGCGCTTTATACGGATGTTTCGAAGGTGCACAAGAGAACGGCTAACCTTGGCGTGAAGGGAGCGCTCTTTTTTGTCCTCTTCGGAATAGAGATGCCGTCGATCCTTACTGAAGTCTCCTTCATCAGCAACCCTGAGGAGGAAAAACTGCTCTCGACAGAATCATACCGCTTGGCCCTTGCAAATTCGATTGCCTCGGGTATTAAAATATACCTTTCATCATTGTCTCCCACCCAAAAGATCGCTTCTTCCAAGCCTTCCGCGCAAAAGATCGCCTATTCCAGAAAAAGGTAACAATCGATGGTCCTCATTGTTCTCTATGTTCTGTTGGCGGCCAGCCTTTTTTTTGTCTCCAGCCTTTTCTATCACACTGCTGTGGCGGCCTCTGTTTCGTTCTTCCTCCTCTTCATCCCCTTTGGACGGGTCAGGGGAGGGTTTATTCCGATCTGCCTCTTCCTTGTCTTTACCTTTTGCGGCAATCTCTTTTTCCATCATGGCAGGATACTGTATGACAACGGGATCTTTTCGATTACCGATGAGGGGCTGGCTATCGCCGAAATCAGGACGTTGAGGGTATTTTCGATGATCTATGGAGCAAAGATCATCACGTCGGTCCTCTCCGTCGACGAGATGATCTCGGGTATGGACAGACTGCTCGGCCCTCTCGAAAAAACCGGTATCCCGGTTAAGGAGTTCTTCGCGATTATGGGGTTAACCATGAAATCATTCCCCCTGTTGACTGCCCACCTCTCAAAGACTTACCGCGAAGAGAGGGAAAACATGAACATTCGGGGGTTTCGTAACCGAATGGGGCATATGGTGACATTCATGATGCCCGTATTCATAGAAAGCATTCGGACACCTGAGCGGTTCTTTATCGGAGAGAGCGAGAAGGCCGGTTAAGGTTGAGGTTACAGCTGAGAGATACATGACCTCAATCTTATCTTTACCCTAAGCACAGCTTCATGAAACAAGATATTGATGTTCTCATCCGGGGAGGCAAAGTCTATGACGGCTCGGGCAGTGAAGCCTTTGAGGCTGACATTGCTATTGCCGTGGGCCGAATCGCCTGCGTCTCCTTTCAGCGAGACAGAAATCATGGGAAGGTCGGGACCGTTATCGACGCCGAAGGCCTCTCCGTCTCCCCCGGCTTTATCGATACCCATGCCCATTCAGAATTCACGTTGCTTGCGGACAGCCGGGCCGAAGGAAAGGTGCTTCAGGGTGTCACGACAGAGATTAACGGCAATTGTGGACTATCGGCGGCGCCTCTCTACGGCGAGGCCGCCAGCCATCGGGAGAAAGACCTGAAGGAGCTCGGAATAAGGGAACGGTGGTCAACGTTCAATGAATACTTTGAGATTCTTGAAAGCCGCGGACTCGCTATCAATTTTGCGACACTTACCGGTCACGGAAATCTGAGGGCCTCAGTCGTCGGATATGATGACAGGCGTCCTGACAACCGCGAGTCGGAGCGGATGTGCTCTCTCCTCAAAGAGGCAGTTCAGCAGGGGGCCTTCGGCATTTCGACAGGCCTGATCTATCCGCCCGGCGTGTATGCGGAGACCGATGAGTTGATCTTTCTATCGAAAGGCGTTGCACATCTCATCTACACCTCTCATATGCGGAGTGAAGGGGATGGGGTGATAGAGGCGATCGGTGAGACGATGAAAATAGGAAGGGAATCGGGGATAGCCGTGCATATATCCCACATCAAGACCGGTGGTAAGGAGAACTGGCATAAGATCGATGACGTCCTTTATGCCATCCGGAGCGCACGGGATGAAGGTTTGAAGGTGACCGCTGACAGATATCCCTATACTGCAGCTTCGACTGATCTCGACGCTGTCCTGCCCTCGTGGACCTATGCGGGAGGCTCGGAAGAAGAGTTGAAGAGACTCACCAACAGGGAGGTGAGGGCGAAGATAAAAGGCGAAATCCTTTCATGCCATCCTTCCGTGGATTATTGGGATAGGATCACGGTCTCGTCGGTGAACAGAGAATCAAATAAATGGATGGAGGGGGAACGACTCTCCCTTCTTGCTGAGAAGAAGGGGATGGAGCCTATCGATCTTCTGTTCGACGTCCTCATTGAAGAGAGACTCAGGGTTGGTGCTATCTTCCATTCCATGAACGAAGACAATCTCAGGAGATTTCTTGCTGAGCCCTACCTCATGATCGGTTCAGACAGTTCTGCGCGTTCAACACACGGACCGACCAGGAAGGGTAAGCCTCATCCCAGGGGCTTCGGGAGCTTCCCGAGATTTATCGGACGGTATGCGAGGGACGGGAAAGAAATCAGCATGAGTGAGGCAATCCATAAGACAACCATGCTTCCTGCCGACACCTTTGGCCTCAGGGATAGGGGGCTGATAAAGGAAGGGTTTTATGGTGATCTCGTCATTTTCGACGAAAGCCGGATCACTGACCGGGCCACCTTCGAAGAGCCTTTTCTTGAGCCTCAGGGTGTTATTTACGTCCTTGTAAACGGTGCGCCGATTGTGTGGGAGGGATCTCAGACGGGTCGGAGGCCGGGAAGGGTATTGCGGCATGGGAGGTAAGTATAGGCCTATCATTGGTATCACCCTCGACCGGGAGGAGGAGTTTTTCAGGTCAAAACGGCACTATGCGGAAAGGATCGAGAGGGCAGGTGGATTGCCGCTCCTCATTCCTGACGGGAATGATCCTGCCTCTGTTGCTGAAAGAGTCGACGGTCTGCTCATCCCCGGCGGCGGTGATATCGATCCATCTTATTTCGGAGAAGAACCGCACCCATCGGTGAAGATCGTACCAAGAGAAAGAACCGACTTTGAAATTGCCCTGTTGCGGGCTATCATGATGAAAGGAAAGCCTGTGCTCGGTATCTGCTACGGCATGCAACTGATCAATGTCGCCCTCGGTGGTGATCTTTACCAGGATCTGGAGTCTCAGTTCAAAGCAGCCATTGATCACAGGAAAGGGTTCCACAGGGTCGTCGGAAGGATCTTCTTTCTGGAGGAGGGATTTATGGTCGCCACGTCTCACCATCAGGGTGTCAGGAAACTGGGGAAGGGACTTGATGTGTGCGCTTTTTCAGAAGACCACCTTGTTGAGGCCCTGTGCTTTCCCGGGTATCCCTTCCTTCTCGGTGTACAGTGGCATCCTGAGCGTTCCGATGACGACGCATCCCTGAACCTGCTGAGGTCCTTTGTGGAGAGCGCACATGCCGGTAAATAGATTCTATCTCTTTATGGTCCTCTTCATGATAGCCGTTCTGGGATTCCTGGCATTCGAGATATTCCGGCCCTTCCTGACGGCCATAGCGTGGGCAACGGTCTTCTGCGTTGTTTTCTATCCTGTTTATGCCTTCATCCTGAGGTTTATCAAAGTAAAGGCGATTGCGTCTTTTCTCACCCTCATACTGATTGTTGTCTCGATTATTGGGCCCTTCTCGTATATCTCGTTCTCTCTTGTGAACGAGGTGAGCGATGTCATTGGAAGGGCGGGGACGGAAGATGTGGAGTTCGTGAAGGCGATCAAGTCCGACAGTCGGATCATAACCATTATCGAGCGTATCCAGCCTTATGTCGGTCTCAAAGGCGCGTCAGCAGAGGACATTATCATAAAGAATGCCCGGAAGTTCGGCACGGCGATTGTTGACAAGCTTTCGTCTGGTTTTACGAATATTCTCGGTATGGCAGCCAACTTTGTCATCATGCTCTTCACGAGTTTCTTTCTCTTGAAGGATGGGCCCGGATTTCTCACGAAACTGAGAAATTATCTCCCCTTTTCAGAAGACCAGAAGGACAGGCTTGCCATCCAGACCAAGGATATGATCGTCTCGACAATTTACGGAGGAGTCATCGTGGCGCTGGTGGAGGGCGTTCTTGGCGGCATCGCCTTTGCTCTCCTTAACATCGGTCCGCCTGCGCTCTGGGGGAGCGTCATGGCCCTCGCCTCTTTTGTCCCGATACTGGGGACTGCGATCGTCTGGCTGCCTGCCAGCGTCATCCTCTTATACGAAGGTACGTATATGAAAGGGATCGCCCTCATACTGATCGGTATATTTATCATCAGTTTGGTGGACAGTCTCCTGAAACCTCTGATAATCGGCGGGCGAACAAAGATGCCCACGGTCATCATCTTCTTTACGGTCCTTGGAGGGATAAAGTTTTTTGGTCTCCTGGGACTCATCATGGGGCCTCTCGTCTTTGCCCTGTTTCTGTCGGTCTTCGAAATCTTCAGAACCATGGAAGGGGGCACCGATGCTTGACTGCAGGAAGCCCGGGGGATCTGTGAGGCAAGGGCCTCAGGTCCGCGGACGGTACATGCCATCACGGAAAGTGAGGGGATTGTCCGGCAGAGACGCACAGTGAAGAGTGTCGAAGGCGCGGCAGGGCGCGTGATCTGTTACAAGGGAAAATACTTCGGATCCTTGAGCCCGGGCAAAATATTTGTTCTCCTTCTCCTCCCTTCCCTTTTCTTTGTCTTCTCCTGTTCCTATCAAAATAGACTGAAGGACACTGTTTACTACAGACTGCCTGCGAATCCGTCGACCCTCGATCCGGCACTCATCACCGACGTCAGCGGCGGCACAATCTCTGCAAAGCTTTTTAACGGACTCGTGAGACTGGACGAGAATCTTGCAGTCGTCCCCGACATCGCAGAAAGGTGGAGTGTATCGAAAGACGGTTTGACCTATACCTTCAGATTGATGAGGGGTGTTCGGTTTTCGAATGGCCGTGAGGTGAAGGCTTCTGACTTCAAGTACTCCTTCGAAAGGATATTGAATCCGAAGACACGTTCTCCGAGTACCTGGGTCCTTGAAAAGATCGCGGGGGCAAGGGCCTTTATGGAGGGAAAGGCGAGCGGTCTGTCAGGGGTAAAGGTGATAGATGACTATACCCTCGAAATCGTCGTCGAAAAGCCCTTCACTCCTTTTCTCTTGCTCCTGACCATGCCCCCTGCCTATGTAGTGCCTGAAGAAGAAGTGAGAAGATGGGGACCTGATTTTTCGAGTCATCCTGTCGGTACCGGTCCCTTCATACTTAAAGAATGGCTGCAGAACAGGGAACTGAGGCTTGAAAAGAGAGAAGACTATTTCGGCAATAAAGCTAGGGTCACGGGCATCATCTACCGCATCATAACAGAAGAGCTGACGGTCATGACAGAGTTCGAACTGGGGAATCTCGACGTCATTACGGTGCCGGCTTCGGGAATTGCGAAATACCGGAACGACGTGAAATGGAAAGACCGTATCGAGGCGATTACGGGTGTCAATACGTACTACCTCGGGATGAACTGTTCGAGGCCGCCCTTTGATAATCGGAATGTCAGGAAGGCCATGAACCTCGCCATCGACAGAAAGAAGGTGCTCGATACCTTCTATGAAAAGAGGGGAAGACTCGCAAGGGGACCCGTCCCTGACATGCTTCGGAAATGGGAGATACCGCTGGTTTATGAATATAATCCTGAAAAGGCGAGGGAGATGATACGGCATGAAGGGCTGTCGGGCATTACCATAGAGATTTATGTCACTCCTGACCAGGAAATCGTGGATATGGCGGAACTGATCCAGTCTTACATTAGACGGGCAGGAATGAACGCGGCGATAAAGCAGCTTGAATGGAGCGCATATAGGGAGGCGATCAACAGGGGAGAGGCAGATATGTTCTGGCTGAGCTGGTGGGCAGACTATCCCGATCCCGAGAACTTCCTCTTCCCCCTTTTTCATTCGTCCAACATCGGGCCTGCAGGGAACAGGACGAGGTACAGAAACCCCGCTGTTGACAGGCTGATTGATCTCGGACAAACGGCCGGTAGTGAGGAGGAGAAGAATCGTTATTACGAGAAGGCAGAGAAGATCATCGTCGATGATGCGCCCTGGGTCTTTTTCTGGCATAAGACTGACTATGCCCTGCGGCAGTCCTGGGTCAAAGGGTACAGAATGCAGCCTATTTACAGTATGGACAAGGGGACAGAGATAGAGATTACGCAAGGAAGACCCTAACGTTGCAAACGATGGCAAGGCAGGCATGGATCGAAGCCCTGTACAGGCGATGAGATTCCGGCAATGAGGTACTTCGATGACTTCATCGTAAGTGACCTCCCGCATTGAGCATACAGCGGCAGTCGGCAACCATCAAAGGTATCGCGATACAAGGCTTCTCACCAAACCTGCCTTCCCGAAGAAGATCGTTTTGTGCAACGGGAAGGAAGATAATCAATTATGTCGGATGATTTAGAGGATCAATTTCACAGGGAAATGATTGCTGTCTATCAGAATGCACTCAGGGATTGTACTCAGAAGGCTGCATATTTTCTTCAGATGGTCGGCGGTCAGGGAGGGGTAGAGGTTGCAAAGAAGTTGCTTCAATCAGATGATACCGAGCATGGCTTTACAGCACTCTGGAAATGTGGAAGACTCGATTTAATGGTTGAGCACTTGGTGTTGCAGCCAAAGTATGCCGACTTATTTAGCGATGAAGAAAAAGAAATGGCAAGACATAGGTTAAGAATGCACGGTTATGCCCCGTGAGAAAAATATACAGCCTCCCATTGGGGTATTTTGTTTGCTGGAGGACTTGAAAAGTAGGCACTACCTACGGAGTTTTTGAAACCCGTTTTTTCTCCTCAACTTTTCGATTGAATTTCTCGGAATAAATAATGAACCTGTCGTGAGCTCCTTCTGAGATTTTTTCAATCCCATCATGTGCCTCAATACTGAACGATAACTTCCGTCCCCGGATCTTATCGAGTCTTCCCCTTACCGTTATGGTAAGTCCAGGAGGGGTGGCCGCTGTGTGACTGAAGTTTACATGTATCCCTACTGTTTGCTCCTGTGGGTAGTTCAAATACGGTTTGATAGCTCTGATACATGCCCATTTAAACAGCCCAACCATAAATCCTGTAGCAAAGACCCTCGACATGACCTGAAATTCTTCCGCTTCTGTGTAAAGGTAAGGAACGGTCTTATTTTCGGGAACGGTATATCTGAACTCAAAAGTAAGCCCTTCTTTCAACGATTCTTTCATATTCGGTTTCCTTCTTCAGTATTTGACATGATTATGCCATCTGAGTTGTAATAAGTACAATTATTAACAGTCTCAAAATAATATTTACAGATGTGCTCCCTATTATTGGTCATGCCCGAGATCCTTAGTCGGGCATCCATTCTGTTCAAAGTGGATTCCCGCCTTCGCGGGAATGACGGCCAAGAATGTGCAGACTATT